>NZ_JACSMC010000039.1:0-21318 GCF_018618435.1 Exiguobacterium sp. s150
ATGTTTTTCACATCCGAACTCACGTTCATCCCATGCCTAAAGGCGGGCTATGCCCGGTATGGGCTTTCCTGCTCGTATAATCTGTAATACAGCACGTCCCCTTCGAGCCAGACGTCACGTATCCTGCCTTTATCCTCGATGATCGAGAGCACGTCACGCGTCTCGCGATCGAGGGCGACGAGACGATTCCCGCGCAACGTTGCCATATAGATGTATTCCTCATCCGCGACGATTCCGGACGGGGCCCACGAGGTCGAACCGACTTCGAACCATGGCGTCTCGAGCCCGTCCGCGGTCTCATCCGCCTCAATCAACGGCCATCCATAATTTTTTCCTTGCTCGATGCGATTGACTTCATCGTGACCGGATGCCCCGTGCTCACTCGCATAGAGGACATCGTCAACACTCGCCAACCCTTGCGGATTACGGTGACCTGAAGAATAGATCCAGTCAGTCGGTTCCCCTTCACCGGACAGCGGAATTCGAAGAATCTTCCCAGCGAGCGACGTCTCATCTTGGGCGATGTCAGGGACGAGCGCATCGCCGTTCGTCACCCAAAGCGCCTCACCGTCCAAAAGCAATCGGCCGCCGTTATGGAACTGCGCACCCGGGATGTCTTCGAGGATGACGTCCGTCTCGACGAAGCGATCCTCTTCCCATGTCAGTTCGACGACACGATTTTGGACGTTGCCTGGTGTGCCGTACGTGTGGTAAGCGTACAGTTGGCGCGAGGTGTCGAAGTCCGAAGCGAGGGCGAGGCCGAGTAGCCCTCCTTCGCCAATCTCGAGCACCGCTTCAGTCAACTCGACGGTTTGCCGGTCCACGTTCCCTTCCTCATCGATGACGGCGATCGTACCACCGCGTTCTGAGACGAGCCAGCCGTCTTCGATCCTTGCAATGGACCACGGCGCTTCGAGTTGGCTTGCGACACTCGTTCCGACCGACAAGCCTTCACCCTCGTCAGTCGTTTGTTCGTTTTCAGTCTCGTCCGTTTGTTCAGGCGCCTGTTCAATCGGTGTTTCGTCTTGCGCTCCATCCTCTGCCGGTTCGGTTGCACATCCGGCGACGAAGATGAGGCCTAACATGAGAATCCATCGTTTCACGATAATCGCCTCCCTTGTCTCCATCATAACGCGATTTTAGTTGTCGCGTGAAGGCTCGGGTGGGTGCACCGGCAAACGAAGCGCGATGAGAAGCGCGATGAACGCGGCAAGCGCGGCCCCGGCAAAGACGGTGTTCAAGCCATCTGCAATCAACTGCTCACCTTGCAGACGGACACCCGTCTCAAGCGCCGTGCTCGCGGCCCGGTTAAAGAACGATTCGAGCGAGACGCCACGTAGCGCCTCTTCCGTCCGAAACCCGCTCAAGACGATGAAGTTAAAGACGGCCCCGAACACGGCGACGCCAAGCGTTTGACCGACCGTGCTCAAAAATGAGTTCGCGGCGGTCGCCGTTCCACGCTCCCGATATGAGACGACCGTCTGCAAGACGACGATAAACATCGGTTGCGATAATCCGAAACCGACGCCAATTAAGGCGACGGCGAGATAGACGAACACGTCGGGACTCGCTTGCGTGAGGCTCGTCAGAAGAATCGTACCGAAAAGCAACAGGCTCATCCCCGATACGGCGCGGCGTCTCGGGGAAGCCGCACCGAGCGTCCGGCCGCCGATAATCGAGGTGACCGTCCACGACACGGAGAGCGGCATGAGCATGAACCCTGCCTCTGTCGCCGTCTTCCCGAGGACCGCCTGTGCCCAAATTGGAATATATGCCGACATCGACACGAGCACCCAGGCCGCAAAGAAGACGGCCCCGTTAATCGACGCGATCACCGGATGCTTTAACAGCGCGAACGGGAATAGCGGTGTTTTGGCACGACGTTCGGACACGTAAAAGCTGGCGAGCAACAACAGACTCGCCACCCCACTGATGACGACCGGAGACGTCCAAACGTTCGTCTCGCTGAACGTGATGAGGGCATACAGGAATGCTGACGTCCCTCCCGCAAACAACAGGGCACCTTTGACATCAATCCGCTCCGTCGTCTCGCTCACATTTTCTTTATAGAAGGCGACAATCATCAAGAACGAGAGGAGCGCAAACGGAACGTTCAGTAAAAAGACGTAACGCCAAGACAATGTCTCGACCAAAAAACCACCAATTACAGGACCCAACACACCGGAGACCCCCCAGACGGCACTCAAGATTCCTTGAATCTTCCCGCGCTCCTCGTATTTATACAAGTCCCCGATAATCGTCATCGAGATCGGCAGCACCGCACCGGCGCCAAGCCCTTGTAGCGCCCTGAAAATGATCAGTTGTTCCATCGACCCGGCAAGCCCACAGAGAAGCGAGGCGACCGTGAACAACCCGATTCCGAATAAGAGTACGCGTTTACGTCCGAACAAGTCAGCCACTTTCCCGTAAATCGGGGTCGAGACCGCCGTGAACAACAAATACGAGGCGAACACCCAACTGACGAGCGCGGCGCCGTTCAACTCGCTCGCGATGACCGGTGTCGCGACGGACACGACCGTCCCTTCAATCGCGGCTAAAAAGGTCGCAAGCAGTAAGGCGACCGTGACATTCTTTCTCATCCCATTCATCTCCCCAACAAAATAGTGGCGTCGGTCAGTCCCGAACGCCACCTCAACTGTCTATTATTTTGTCTGAGCGACGCTTGTTTGACAAGAGAGAATACTTAAGCAAGAGAATGATTTCAGTTTATCCAAAAAAAACAGGCGCGAAGGGGTCATTTCGCGCCCGTGTCTTCATTTCGTCTTATCAAGCCAGACTTTCGTGAAGTCTTGCAACATCTCGTCTCCGGTCTTTTGACCGCCGACGTACGCCTGCATCAACGCACCGTACTCATTGACGGCACCGTCTGGATATTTGAACCAGTTCCACGAGATGGTCTTGCCTTCATTCGAGTAGGCGAGAATATCATCGGCGAGCGGGCCGAGGTCGTTCGCTTCAATCGACTTAAACGCCGGGATGAATTTGAACTTGTTGACCATATAGTCTTGTCCCGTCTCAGATGTCGCCATCCACTCGAGGAAATCCTTCGCTTCTTCTTTATATTGTGAGTTCTTGTTGACGACCCAGTTGTTCGGGACGCCGACCGGCAGACGGTCCATCTTCTCTTTGTCATCATTGATTGGAATCGGCACGAAGCCCATCTCGATGTCCGGATTCACGTCGAGAATCATCTGTTGGGCCCAGTTCCCTTGCTGGAGCATCGCCGTCTCGCCTTGAGCGAACTGCGTGACTTGCGTGTTGTAATCTGTCGTGAGCGGGTTCTTGTTCCCGTATTTGATTGTGAGGTCGAACAGTTTCAAGAACTGTTGGAACTGCTCGTTGTCTTCGAATTTCGCTTTATTGTCGTTCAACGCCTGAATAAAGGCATCTGGGTCGTCTTGCTGCGCCACCGGGATATTCAATAGATGGATACCGAGAATCCAAAACTCAGCGTACCCGACCGAAAATGGCGTGATGCCCGCTTGATCGAGTTTTTCCGCCGCCTCCGTCAACTCGGACAACGTCTTCGGCAATTCGTTGATTCCGGCCTTTTTGAACAGCTCTTTGTTATAGATGAAGCCATATCCTTCTAGGTTCATCGGCATGCCATACAACTTGCCGTCCATCGTCATCGGCTCTTTGGCGACGTCGCTCAAGTCGCCGACCCACTTCTCATCCGAGAGGTCTTCAAGTTTGTCTTGCCACGTCTTCGCTTCTGTGAAACCGCCGTTGTTGAAAATGTCCGGCTCATTGCCCGAAGCAAATTGTGATTTCAACGCCGCACCGTAATCGGCACCGCCTCCGACCGTTTGCACCGTCACTTTGACGCCTGTTTCTTCTTCGTATTCTTTCGCCATCGCCTCGAGGTCTTTCGCGATTTCAGCTTTGAATTGGAACACGTTCAACGTCACTTCTTTTTTCTCGCCTTCGTTCGCGTTCGCATCGTTCGACCCTTCGTTCTCAGTGAGCGAACCGCCTCCACACGCCGCAAGCGTCATCACCATGCCCGCCGTCATGACGGCCGTGGACAGTCTCCATGTTCGTTTCATCCTGATTCCTCCTTTGACAGTTGATGGGTTCACGCAATCCCATCGGCACATCCTTAATGTAAATGAAAACGCTTCCATTATGTAGGTGTAAAAATTGACGTGTAGGGTGGAAAATGTTGCACAGAAAACCAGGACTTCCATAAATGAAAGTCCTGGTGACGAGTTTCTTCTATATTATTAATTACAGCAAGCTGATGCCGGCTTCCTCACATGCGGCCACGACTTCACTCGGCCAAGCCGATGATTGGACTTCACCGATGTGACGGGCCCGGAGGAGATACATCGCGACACGCGACTGTCCGATTCCGCCGCCGATTGTAAGTGGCAGACGTCCTTCAAGAACAGCCTGGTGGAATGGGTACTTCCGCTTCTCTTCAGCGCCTGCGATTTCAAGTTGCTTCGCAAGGGCCGCTTCATCGACACGAATACCCATCGACGACAATTCGAACGCAGACTCGAGTTCAGGGTGCCAGACGAGGATGTCGCCGTTGAGCGACCAGTCGTCATAGTCTGCCGCTCGACCGTCATGCTTCTCACCTGAAAGGAGGGCGCCTCCGATTTGTGAGATGAACACTGCACCGTATTCTTTACAAATCGCGCTTTCCCGATCTTTTGATGAGAGCGTCGGATAGGCGTCTTCGAGTTCTTGGCTCGTGATGAAATGGATCGCCTCAGGAAGAATCGCTTTGATGTCATACTTCGCCTCGACCGTCTTTTCCGTCTCTAGAAGAGCCGCATAAATCGATTCGACCGTCGCCTTCAAGTAATCCGTCGTCCGCTCTTCACGGGTGATGACGCGTTCCCAGTCCCACTGATCAACATATAGCGAGTGCGTCGCATCGAGTTCCTCGTCGCGACGAATCGCACGCATCTGTGTGTAGAGCCCTTCCCCGGCAGCGAACCCGTAACGCCCGAGCGCCTCGCGTTTCCATTTTGCGAGTGACTGGACAATCTCGAGCTCATGTCCCGGGTACTGTGTGTCGAATTGGATGATGCGTTCCACACCGTTCAAATGATCGTTCACACCGCTCGCCGACGTGACGAACAACGGAGCTTGGACTTGCGTGAGACCGAGCGCCGTGCTGAACTTCTCTTCGAACGTTGCCTTTACCGTCGTGATCGCCTGTTGCTTTTCCTTCATCATGCTTGTTGCTGTTGTCATTTTGTCTTCCTCCAATTGTGGGATATTTAGGACGGAGCAATAGAAAAAAGCCCTCCAATCCCATGGACTATGGGACGGAAGGCTTCAAGCTCCGCGGTGCCACCCAAATTAGTAGACGAATCTACTCACTTTTTCGAGACGAACATCTCGTAGTTCCGATAACGGGGAACGGTCCGGCTACGTCTACTTGCAAAGCGTTCGGGTAGCGACTCCAGGAGGTTCTTCGACAGAGATTTCAGACCGGGCTCTCACCGCCCCCGGCTCGCTTTGCTTACGTCTTCTGTGTACTCGTCCTTTCAATGTCGTTCACAATTGAATTGACCCTATTATTATCAATATTCAGACGAATGTCAACAGTCTTTTTCAAAAAAATTTCTCCCCCGTGTAGCGGACGGGGGAGATCCCTTGGGAAGGGTTATTTGATCGAGCCGCTCGTAATCCCTTTGATAACATGCTTTTGCATACCGAAGAAAAAGACGAGGAGCGGAACGATCCCAAGGACTAATCCAGCGAGTGCCAAATCCCATTGTTTCGTATATTGTCCGAAGAAATAGAACGTCGCGAGCGGAATCGTGCGCAGCTCGATGTCTCGGAGGACAAGTGAAGGTAAGAGAAAATCGTTCCAAATCCATAGGCTATTCAAGATGACGATCGTCACCGTGATCGGTTTTAATAGCGGGAAGACGATGCGCCAAAACACACCCCACGTCGAGCAGCCGTCGATAATCGCGGCTTCTTCAATTTCCTCGGGAATCGATTTCATAAAGCCGTGATATAAGAATACCGAAATGCCGGAACCAAAGCCGAGATACATAATCATCAAGCCCCAATGGCTGTTCAACAACCCGAGAATGCTCGACACCTTGACGAGCGGAATCATGATTGACTGGAACGGGATGACCATCGCTGCGACGAACAAGAAGAAGATGACCGTCGAAATCCAATGTTTCGTCCGCACGAGCTTCCACGCCGCCATCGACGTGAAGATGACGATGAAGAGATTCGCCCCCCCCGTGATGAAGAGCGAGTTAAAGAAGACGCGCCCATAGTTCATGGCTTCCCACGCCTCTGTATAGTTCGATCCGAGCCAAACGTTCGGCAATGCCGACGTATTTGTATAAATCTCCGCAATCGATTTGAACGAATTGACGATCACATAATAGAACGGCACGAGATAAAGCAGACCGAGTAAGATGGCAACCAGTTCAACTAGACCGAGACTCGCCGTATAGCCTCCGGTACGGAGCGGTTTTTGGGGCAACAGCCGCCTCGGGGTTTGATCAAGTTTTGACTCCATCTGTTCAATTTTTTCCGTCGTCATGCTTCCACCTCCCGCTTTTTCGTCAAGTAGACTTGGGTGACCGTAATCGCTGCGACGACGAGGAAGAAGATGACCGCCTTGGCCGACCCGAGTCCGTAATTATTGTTCACGAACGATTCCGTGTAAATGTTCAAAGCGAGCATCTCGGTCGATTTGAACGGTCCGCCGTTCGTGAGCGACAAGTTCGTATCGAACACTTTGAACGACCAGGAAATCGTCAAGAACAAACAAATCGTGATGGACGGCATAATCATCGGCAGGGTGATATGACGTAACATCTTCAACCGATTGGCCCCATCGATTTTGGCTGCTTCGAGAAGGTCCGTCGGCACGTTTTGGAGTGCCGCGATGTAGATGACCATGACATAGCCGCCGCCTTGCCAAATCGCGACGATGACGATTCCCCAAAACGCCGTCTGGGCATCCCCCAACCACGGCAGTTCGAACAAGCGCCACCCGGTGAGTGAGCCAATCGACTCAAACCCTTTAACGTAGATGAACTGCCAGATGAACCCGAGGATGAGTCCGCCAATCAAGTTCGGCATGAAAAAGACCGTCCGCAGCAGATTGCGCGTCTTTATGTTCAACGTCAGCAACAATGCGAGCGAAAACCCGACGACGTTCGTCAATAAAACGGCGACGAGTGTATATTTCGTTGTGATCCAAAACGACGCCCGAAACTGTTCATCTTCAAACAATAGACGCTCATAGTTGTCGAGTCCGATGAAGTTCAACTGTCCGGTCACCCCGTTCCAATCCGTGAAACTGTAATAGATTCCGTTAAAGAACGGGATGAGAACGATGGCCACGAACGCCAAAAATGCTGGGCCGACGAAGCCGATAAAACTGACCGATTTCTTCCAATTTCGTCTTCGCTTCGTTCGTTTCGTTTTATCTGTCATGTTGATCGCCTCCACTATCAATTTACATGGATACCAACGTTATGAAAACGGATACATTTGACGGAATGGGTGGAATATATTGAACTTACCGGATGAATTTCAAGCAGCGATACTGTATGATATACACAATGACAATACGAACGAGACCGTTCAAATAAGCGAAACAGATTCATTTACGGATCGATTCACGAATGAAACGATTACTTTATTAACAAAACGTTCGAAAGTGGAGGGAATTTTGTATATGACGACCATCAAGCCATTGACCGACCTGACGATTGCCCAACAAGCCGAGATGCTCCCTATCAAACAGATTGCAGAAAAGCTCGGATTGAAAGAAGACGACCTCGATTTGTATGGCAAATACAAAGCAAAATTATCGTTCGATTTGCTCGACGACGTGAAGACGCGGACGGATGGGAAACTCGTTCTCGTCACGGCGATTAACCCAACACCAGCCGGCGAAGGGAAATCGACCGTCACCGTCGGACTCGGACAAGCGCTCAATCGTCTCGATAAGCAAGCAATCGTCTGTCTCAGGGAACCCTCCCTCGGCCCGACGATGGGCTTAAAGGGCGGTGCGGCCGGCGGTGGCTTCAGCCAAGTGTTGCCGATGGAAGATATCAACCTGCACTTCACTGGTGACATGCACGCCATCACGGCGGCACATAATACGATTAGCGCGATGCTTGATAATCACTTACATCAAGGGAACGACCTCGGGATCGACGTCCGAAATATCGTCTGGAAACGCGTCCTCGATTTGAATGACCGAGCACTTCGTAACGTGACAATCGGCCTCGGTGGTCCCGTTCACGGTGTCCCGCGGGAAGACGGGTTCGATATCACCGTCGCCTCAGAAATCATGGCGATCCTCTGTCTCGCCGACTCTCTCAGCGACTTAGAAGCTCGCATCAAGCGCATCGTCGTCGCCTACGACCGTGACAACGAACCGGTCACGGCCGAACAACTCGGCGCAGCCGGTGCGGCGACGTTGCTTTTAAAAGAGGCGTTCAAACCGAACTTGGTCCAGACGCTCGAACAGACGCCGGCCCTCGTGCACGGTGGACCGTTCGCGAACATCGCCCACGGATGTAACTCCCTCATCGCCACGAAGACCGCATTAAAGCTTGGGGAGTACGTCGTCACGGAGGCGGGATTCGGGGCTGACCTCGGTGCCGAAAAGTTTTGCCACATCAAATCACGCATCGGCGAATTGAGCCCGGATGCCGTCGTCCTCGTGGCGACCGTCCGCGCACTCAAGATGCATGGTGGGGTCGCGAAAGACGCGCTTCACGTCGAACATGTCGAAGCTGTCAAACGAGGGCTGCAGCTACTCGCGAAACATGTCGAGACGATGGCGAAACTCGGCCTCCCGGTCGTCGTCGCCCTTAACCGCTTCAACTCCGATACGGAAGAAGAGCTCGCAGCGGTCCTCGACTGGTGCCGCTCGCAACAAATCCGCGTCGCGCTCAGTGAAGTGTGGGCACACGGTGGACAAGGCGGTGAAGCACTCGCCGAGGCCGTCATTGCAGCGGTCGAGTCGAACGAGGCGGCCCTGACTCCGCTCTATGAGCTGACCGCATCAATCGAAGACAAAATCACGACCATCGCTCGGGAAGTGTACGGTGCATCGTACGTGACGTTCACGGCGAAGGCCCGTAAACAGATGGCCCACATCCAAGCGAACGGATGGGCCGATTTACCAATCTGTATGGCGAAGACGCCGTTCTCGCTCTCGGACGACCCGACAAAAGTCGGCTATCAAGCAGGCTTCACTGTCACCGTCCGTGAATTGAAACCGTCCGTCGGCGCCGGCTTCCTCGTCGCGTTGACAGGTAACGTCTTGACGATGCCAGGGCTCCCAAAACAACCGGCCGCACTCAACATGGGAATCGATGCGACCGGTAACGCGATCGGACTATTTTGAATACTTCGGAGGGATGAGCTTGAACGTTACAGTGCATACGTATGCAGACGGATATCGGACGAACATCTTTACTGTGAGAGCGACGAACGCCGTCGCCGACTGCTTTTTGTTCCACGGCATGTTAGAACATCATGAACGCTATCACGAGTTCGCTAGACACTTGGCGGAAAATGGTTTTAATGTATATGTTTGTGATTTACGTGGTGCAGGTGCGCTCGCGAAAGAACAAGGGAGCTACGCGCATTTGCTTCCAAATGAAGGGTTTCAGCAGATGGTCACGGATGCGATGCACGTCATCGAACAGTATGGGAACGGCCTGCCGATTTTCGTGCTCGGACATAGCTTCGGGTCCCTCTTGTCGCGGCGGCTCGGCCAGGTGATGGGCCATCGACTCGCAGGCGTGGTCGCCATCTCCCCTCCGCCTGGGTCCGGGGTCATCGGTCGAATCGGCCGGTTCGCCATCGATGCGACCATCCGTCGAAAAGGGAGCGATTATCCGTCGCGCCTGTTCGAGCGTCTACTGTTCGGTCGCTATAATCTGAAGTTCTTACCCGCAAAAACGGAAAGCGATTGGATCTCAAGTGACCCGGAAGAAGTGACGTCGTACCGGAACGACCCGCACTGCGGCGGACTGCCGACACTCGGGTACTTATATGAGGTGGCAAGCGCCTCGCTCGACGTCACCTCGCTCCCACGAATCCACGAACATCCGAAGACGCTACCGCTCCTGTTCGTCGTTGGGGCGGACGATCCGGTCGTCCATGACGGGGAAGGCTTGAAAGGAATGGTAAGGAACTATCAGATAGCCGACATCGAAGTGACCGTCCTATCTTATGACGGGGCGCGCCACGAAGTGTTACGAGAGACGAACCGGACCGAGGTATGGAACGATATCACGGCTTGGCTACTACAGACGACTTCTATCCCACTTGAAAAAACCTCCATTTAATAGGAGGTTTTTTCTTTTTGTAAAATTCATACATACGTATTCTAAATCATTTACCTTTTTTGAAATTTTTCATCTTCTTTCCATTTTTTCTGTACGCTATACTTAGACCGCACACTAAAAAACTACCAGTTATGTATAGATTCACATGGATTGAAAGGGGTAACACATTGAAACCAACGATGACAAGACTCAGCGTGGCCGTCCTCGTCTCGAGCACTGTGCTCAGCACGATCGGCCCGATGCAGTCATACGCAGCAACATACGAAGGCACGGTAAACACCTCTATTTTGAATGTACGGTCTTCGACGTCGACCACTTCAACAATCGTCGGCAAGTTGACGCAAGGAACGACGGTCCATGTCTATTCGACGAGCAACAATTGGGCCGAAATCGATTTCCAAGGCCAAAAACGGTACGTGTCGTCTTCTTACTTGACGCTCAAGCCGACCGTTGCGAAAACGAGTACGACCCAAACGTATACAGCCAACGAGAACGTCAACATGCGCTCGGCAATGACGACGACCGCTCCAATCGTCACGACGATTCCAAAAGGCGCGACCGTCACCTACGTGTCGACACATGGCGCGACGGGCTCATGGTTCAAAGTGACATACGGCGGGAAAACAGGTTACGTGGCACAACGTTACTTCACACTCTCAGGAGGTGGAACGGTGACTCCTCAAGCAAACGCCACGCATACGACTGTCAACAACACGTCGATGCATAGTTCGATGATTTCAACGGCACCTGTTCTCGTCACGATTCCAAAAGGCGCAAGCGTGACACACGTCTCGACGCACGGGGCGACCGGATCTTGGGCGAAAGTGACGTACGCAGGGAAAACCGGCTATGTGGCCATGCGCAACCTGCAAGCCATCGTCACGTCAGCACCAACGACGCTCTACGTTAAGACGGCGACGAGCGTGTTCAGCTCGACATCGACGACAGGGCAATCTCTCGGTACGTTAGCAGTCGGATCGAGTGTACGACTTGTCTCGACACACGGAGCGACCGGGTCTTGGGCAAAAGTGACGGCCGGGGCATTGACAGGCTATGTCCCGATGCGTAACTTGTCTGAAACGGTAGTCGCCGCACCGGTGACACCTTACTACGCGCAACGGGCCGCGACGATGTATTCGTCTATGTCAACATCACGGACCGTTGTTCAATCGATTCCAGTAGGCGCGAAAGTCGATCACCTTTCTACTCATGGGGCGACAGGGTCATGGTATATGATTCGTTACGCCAATAAAACAGGATACGTGGCGGCTCGTGATTTTTCACTAACTGCCCCGTCCACTTCAACCGAACAATACGGACCAGAGCGTGAAGTCCAAGTCGTCTCAAACAATACACCTTTAAACGTACGTCCGACCCCATCGACTAATAATACAGCCATCGGAACGCTCGCTCATGGAACCGTCGTCAACGTGAAGCCTGTCTTGAATACAGAATGGGGAATCTTGACGAGCGGTAGTTTTGTCGGAGGCTACATTCATTTAAGCTATACAGCACCCGTCTCGACGACACCGCCAACTACCGGCATTCAACGGGTCGTATCTCATACGTCTTATCCAATCTCTGTGCGTGCCATGGCGGAACGTCAAGTCGCTCAGTTTGGTCAAACAGATGCGCACCGTAGCGCCCCAGCTTATTTACCGCGTGCCTGGGTAAGTGTGAGCGGAAATACCGGTACCATCGTAAATAATCAACTTCGCGTCATCTCTGGAGTGGGGACGGCACTTAAAATGTCGGCCTCTTCTACTGCAGTCACAATCGCGACGATACCTAACGGGACGAACATCGAGTATGTGGATCGGCAAGTTGTCGGCACAGCTGTTTGGTATCGCGTCAAATATGGCTCTATGACTGGTTTTGTTACACCAAGTTCGGTCGTTGGTGCAGCTAACATCCTTAGTCAACCGAGTTTGACATCACACGCATACGGTCAAATTAATCCTGGCGAGACTGTTACCATCACTGGTCAGACAGGCACTTACTATACGGTTTCCTACCGCCGCCCTGCAGGACATAATATCCGAATATTTGATAATGTGTGGCGTCGAGCCTCTGTGACAGATCTCGAACCGTTTGTAAACCCGAATAACTTCGACCAAAATTCCCAAGCGTTCTATCAGTTCCTTGATTTATCAAAGAGCGCCGGGACGACTGCAGCGACATTAAATAGAGTGCTCACAAATAGCGGCACACTAACGAACCAAGGGCAAGCATTCATTAACGCTGCAAATCAATATAGCATTAACGAAATTTATTTACTGGCACACGCCGTCCATGAGACAGGTCACGGAAAATCCTTACTCGCTCAAGGGGTGCCGGTCGATAAAGATGGGAACGCCTTAATCAACTCAAGCGGGACTCGAATCCACCCAGATCGCGAAGTCGCTGCGACTGTCTACAATATGTACGGAATCCAAGCCGTAGATAGCAGTCCGCTCGCCACAGGAGCTAAATTCGCCTTCGATCAGAAATGGTTCACTCCTGAAGCCGCCATCGTCGGTGGAGCTTATTGGATTGGTGCGAGTTATATCAATCACCCGACGCATAAACAAAATACGCTTTATAAAATGCGATTCAATCCTGCCAACCCGGGCGTGCACCAATATGCGACCGATATCGGTTGGGCGACAAAACAGACGACACGCATTTATCAAACGTACCAAACACTTGATTCTTATACACTTCACTTTGATGTACCAAAGTTCCAATAACAAACAAGAGACACGAGCCAAACTTGGCATCGTGTCTCTTTTCATGTCCATTCAATCGAATCGATGATCGCTTCAATCTCTAATTTTTCATCCGTCCGTTTATCGGCGACGTACGTCAAGAACAAGAGACGTTTTCCGTCGGTGAGCGACCAGACGTCGAGATGCATCCCGTCCTCAATCCCACTCGCATAAGCGGTCGTCATGCCTGCCGACTGATCGGTCACACTCGGCGCGACTTTCACATCAATCGGAAATTCTCCTAAGAACGTGTTCAGCTCTTGGAGCGCCGCATCCTCCGGGCGCTGTTCGGCCTCCGCCTCATAGATGGACATCTGTAACGTCCCTTGCGCGTCAGGCTCAACCGAGTAAAAACTGACGTGATCTTCTTCTTCGTTATATTCAAAGTGTTCTGGATACGCCAAACGAATCCAGCCATCGATTTCATATTCTTTCATGCAGTCTTCTCCTTCGTCTTTTTAAATGCTAAGCCGGTCACCATCTTGGCTTGGAGCGCATATTTTAATCGCTCCGTCACGTACAGGCGTTGGCTGTTTACGTCTTGGGCAATCATATGCCCAAATAAATTCATGCGAACGGTTTGATGCGAGAGAAAATAAAGGCGTTCGGAACTAAGGGGACGGTATTCTCCAGAGTCCTCCAAATGCTCGATTTCAAAACGTCTCAACACGTTGAGGGCACAATATTCGTCGGATCGCCCCGTCGTCGTATGCAACTCGACACGGACGAGCTGGACGTCATATGGACATAGGTTCATAAAGATTGGCGCGATTCGTTCATGAATCAAGAGTACGCCCATATCGCTCTCAATCAAATCAGGCAGCGTCCCTTTGTCTTGCGAGATGCTCAAGACGACGTATGGACGTTCTGTCGGTGCGAGCAATTCCCCTTTAAAGAAGCGGAATCGTTGTATGCCGGTCAATACACGGGCCCGCCAAGCATTTCCGCGCGCCTCCGCTTCAATCCGATACAGCCTCTCTCCACTCACGACTACTCCCCCTTCAATTGTTTGAGCGCCTCGACGAATCGGTCCCACTCCTGATTGTCACAGACGACCTTACTTTCAATTCCCCATTCTTCCTCAATCTTCAAACGTACCTCGTTCGACTCGACGTGACGTTGAAGCGAGGCAGCGCCAAACCGAATCGAGGTCGGTTCAATCGTGAGTTGCTCGAACGGCCGGCTGACCCACTTGACACGCTCCGTCCGTAAAATGACCGACCAGTCCCGGTCGTGCCGAAACGAAAACGTCCAATCTCGGAGGTTGATCGTCCGCTCGGTTTCTTTCGCTTGTTTCATCATCCGAAACCCTTCGCTCATCAACTGCAAATACGACTTCCGTTCGCTCATGACCGCTCACTCCCCTCTTCTATTATCTTAGCAAGATAACGTACCGCGCCACAACCAATGTTTTTTCAAAAAAAGGTTTGCAAACTCAAATTCCTATGCTATTATATTTATCGTAACGTTAAACGTTTCGCGGGTGTAGTTTAATGGTAAAACCTCAGCCTTCCAAGCTGATGACGAGAGTTCGATTCTCTTCACCCGCTCCATTTTAATTAAATCAATTTGCGGGTGTAGTTTAATGGTAAAACCTCAGCCTTCCAAGCTGATGACGAGAGTTCGATTCTCTTCACCCGCTCCAACTATCGACATATACGCGAGAATCGACTCGCACACATAACCCGCATGGTGCACATCATGCAACGAGCAGGAAGTCTTCGGACTTCCTGCTTTTTGTTTACCACGATAACGCATACGTCGCTTGAATTCGGGAAAAGGTAGATAGATTCAAAAGGAGGGATGCGCCGTGATTCAAGTTCGCTTACAATCGTTCACCGTATATGAAAGTGCGCTCATGCGTACGACATCGACATTGATTCATACGGAGGAAAGCCTCATTTTAGTTGACCCGAACTGGCTACCGGAAGAAGTCGCCATGATTCGCCGAGACATCGAGCTGACTCGCGACGGGAAAAAGCTATACGTCATCTATACGCACCATCATTACGACCATTTGATTGGTGCCTATGCATTTCCGGATGCAACCGTCATCGCCTCACGGGCGTTCGTCGAGACGAACTCGGACGAACAGCTTCAAGAAATCCAATCGTTTTATGAACAAAACTATATCGACCGACCGATTCAAAAGCCAAACGTCGACCTCATCATCGCCGAAGACGGTACGCTCGAGCTCGGTGCGACGCCAATCACGTTCTATTTGACGCCAGGTCACGACTCGACGCATCTGTCGCTCGTCGTCGAACCGCTGAAACTTCTCATCTGTGGAGACTACGGATCGAATATCGAGCCGCCGTTTATCGAACACGACGCCGAAGCGTACGTCAATTCGTTGCAGACGTTACAGACCGCCGTGTACGAGCATGAAATCCGCTGGCTCGTCTCGGGCCATGGCGACGTCTGCGACGACCGAAGCAAGATGATTGAACGACTGAGCGCTGCCGAGGAATATATTTTAGCGTTGCCCGAAGAGCGCGTATGGTCCCCACTTTGGCCAAGACACGCCTTCTTCGATCGTGTCCACGAACGGAACCGTAAACATGTCGAACAAAAGATGCAAGAACGCGAAGCCCGCCGACAAGATTATTAACAAAAAAATCGCAACGTCTCCCCAAGACGTTGCGATCCCCCCTATGTAGAACTATTTCTTTGTGACGCGTTCTGAACGGACCGTGAACATACGGTCAATCCCAAAAACCGTCGCGCCTGCGAGTGCAAGCATCCCTATCATGGCTGTTGAAAACATTGACCATACCCCCATTGTTCACAAATTCGTCATAATCACCCCGTGGTTTTATTATAGAAGAAACTTTTCTAAAAAGAAAGCGTTTTCTTCAAACTTTATTCACATTTTCTCTGAATTCGTCCATTCTACGCTTTTGTGCAGACCGATGCAAATATGTGTAGGTTTTGTGGAATGTGGGAATACACTCTATAAGAATAAAAGAGACAGAAAGCTGTTCGTTGAGGAGGAAGAGGCATGATCAAGTATGGCACGTTGGTGCGAGTCGAAGGGAAATATGCCGTGTTACGTTGGAATAACGGCTCGAGCTTTATCCCTAGACGATTCTTGCCATCAGAAGCACGAGTTGGCGATACCATCATCCGAGACAATCACCACTATTATCTCGAAGAAGACATGACACCGAATTTTGACGCATTGATTAAACAACATTATAAAAAGTAACAAAAGCAGACCGGCCCGTCCCAGTCTGCTTTTGTCTGTTCAGTTCGTCTGGTCGTGCAACCAATCGAAGTCGACGGGACCGACTTGTTTCGCCGTCACGACACCGTCCGGGCCAATCACATACGTCGTCGGGAGCGCGACGACGCGATACGTCTTCTCGACAGTACCCGCTTCATCCAACAGGACCGGGAAACTGACGGGCACTTCTTTTAGAAACGCTTCAACGTCGGCTTGGCCGCGTCGTTCGTTTTTTGTGACGTTGATTCCGAGGACCGGGATCCCGGTCTCTTCACCGAACGTAATGAGTTCCGGCAGTTCCTCACGACACGGCGGGCACCACGTCGCCCAAAAGTTTAAGACGACCTGCTCGCCGACATAGTCAGAGAGCGAGACGGTTGCCCCGTCGACCGTGCCGAGCGTAAAGTCAGGCGCGCGTTGGCCAATCTCGAGCCCCCCTAGAACAGACGTGTCACCGTTGATGCTCATCGGTTCGGGCTGTTGACTCGCCTGATATTCGCCATACCCTTTATACGCCAGGCCGCCTATTAGCGCCAGCATAATCAGTCCTATGAATAGTTTATGAATTCTCATCATTTACCCCTTGTCGTCTTTGCGATGCATTCTCTACACTTAACTTATCATATCCATACAAAAGGAGCACACCACATGATATCTCTCCAAAATAAAAACGTACGCGTCACGCTGAAAGCACACGGCGCCGAGATGACGAGCTGGCAAGTAGACGGGACCGAACTTCTCTGGCAAGGCGACCCGACCTACTGGGGACGCCAAGCCCCAATCCTCTTCCCGTTCGTCGGCCGCTTGCTTGACGACTGCTACCGCTACGACGGATCGACTTACACGATGAGTCAACACGGGTTCGCGCGCGATGCACACTTCGATTTGATTGATTCATCTGATACGCACGCCCTCTTTGAACTACGAGACTCTGCCGAGACGCGGAACCATTATCCGTTCACCTTCACGCTTCAAATCGCATACCGTTTGATTGGTCAAGAGCTCTCCATCACCTATCGCGTTCATAACCCCGGCGACGCCATTCTCCCGTTTAGCATCGGCGGTCATCCCGCGTTCAACATCCCGTTCGCGGGTGGAACGTTCGAAGATTATACGATCGATTTCGGGACGTCGCGGACGCTCGACCGTCTCCTGCTCGAAGGGCCGTATTTGACCGGGGCATATCAACCGCTCGGGGATCGGCGCTACATTCCCCTCAACCACCAATTGTTCGACCAGGACGCCTTGATTTTCGAGAATGTCGATTATGCGGCACTACGTCACGAGCCTTCAGGCAGCGCCATCGTCATGGAATGCCCGGCGTTCACCCATTTCGGCATTTGGTCGCCACCGAAGTCAGATGCGCCATTCGTCTGCCTTGAGCCTTGGTTCGGGCACGCTGACTATACCGGTCACCGGAAAGACATCCGTCAGAAAGAGGACATGCAGCTCTTGCCTCCACGTGAAACGTTCGAGGGCACTTACACGCTCTATCTCGAGACATGAAAACAGGCTGACCGCGACGGGTCAGCCTGTTGGTTAATAACGGCTCTCTTGCTCCGCCTCATACTCTGAAGGCGGTTTTTTCATGACGATGGCCAAGACGATATAGATGAGGATCCCCGGTCCGCCGAACAGCGCCAGCGCAACGAAGATGATACGCATGAGTGTCACATCGACACCGAGATATTTCCCTAAGCCGGAACAGACCCCGGCAATCATTTGATCAGACGGGTCTTTATATAGTTTACGTTCCATCAAATCACATTCCTCCCTTTATCGTTGTGGCCGACGAAGCGTCGTCCGTCCTGCCGTCGCAGCCTCGCCGCGACTATCAAAGTCAAGCGCCTCATTGATTGGGGTACTGCCGGACATGATTTCAATTCGGCGGCCATACAAACCGCGATTGTCGAGCGAGGCAGCAATCACCGTGGCGACATCCGTCTCAGAAATCGTCGCACCGTTCGGGTCGTTCAAGTCTTCAGACGCTTCAATCGAGCCTTTACCGGCTCCATCGACAATGGTCACTGGGCAAATGATCGTATAGTTTAAACCGCTATGTTCGATATACTCATCGGCTGCGTTGTTGGCTGACAAAAAGTTAAACAGTTCTTTCGGGGCGGCGTCTGGTTGATCGGCACCGTATGCGCTGAGCAAGACGACGTGACGGACACGCTCTTTCTTCGCTGCGTCGATCGCTTTCATGGCGACGCTTCGATCGAGCAGTTCGATTTCCTTACTCGACCCGTCGGCACCAGCCGTCGCGGCGATGATGACCGCGTCTTGTCCGGACGTCGCTTCGTGAATCTTCTTGTCGAGTTCTTTCTCGACATCGACAGTCAGCACGCGCGCACCCATCTTCTCGTACTCTGCTTGCAGTTCAGGATAACGAATTAAAGCGGTCACTTGGTGAGTTTTCGCCAAACTTTTCAAGACGCGTCTTCCGATCTTGCCGGTTGCTCCAATGACTAAGACTTTCATTCAAATTTCCCTCCTCAAAAGAGTAGTTCATTTGATTAAAATTCCTCTTTCGCCATGGAATCAAACCCGTTTCGCAAAATTATCTGACAGTTCCCCATAACGTTAAGTCGAGCGCGTCCCGAATCGCTTGTACACTGGCCTCGTTCGGCTGATAGTAGTAGACGTTATTGATATAGGCATCCTGCCCTTCGACTTGCATCTTGTTGACGTCCGGACGAAGGAGCATCGTCAAGCCGACGGATGCCATCTGGAGCGGGTTCATCTCGAGTCCCATCTCGTCTTTCATAAAGCGGTACGTCGCAGGAATCTTCGTCCATCCCGATGGACTCGCCAGCTTGTCGGCCACGGCCGTCATCACTTCCGTTTGACGGCTCGACCTCGCCCCGTCCGTATCGGATTTCCGGTGTCGTGCATAGGCGAGAGCCATGTCGCCATCCATCGAGTAGGAGACGCCTTCCGTGTACTCATACGTTTGGTTAAACCCTTTCTCGCTGAACGAATGGGTCGCCGTCACATTGACGCCACCGACCGTGTCAATCAACTCCATGAACGTCTCGAACGTGATGACGATTTGCCCGTCGACGGACGCCTCGGTCAACCCTTCGACCGCTCCGACCGTACACGTCGCGCCACCATAGGCGAAGGCATGGGTAATCTTATCCCCTTCACGGTCCGGTTCACACGGAATTACCGTATACGTATCGCGTGGAATCGAGACGTTTTGCACCGTCCGCGAACGGGGGACGAATTCAATCAGTTGAAGCGAATCCGTCCGAGAACCCGAGAGCGATTCACCAACCCGGGCGTCGCTGCCCATGACGAGGAACGTGAACGGATTCGTCGCCATATAGCCGACAATTACCGTAACGAGCAATAAGAGAAGAGCCGCCTTCCCTTTCCAACCGCGGCGCTTCCGCTTTTCTTTCGGTGGCTGTTCCCGCGGCGGCGGTGTGTCCCGTCTCGGTTCACGGCGTTTCGCTTCAGCCGAGTGCGCTTTTTGGTCCCGCGCTTCCCGTTTGCGTTTCGAGCCTTTCCCGAGCGGCAACCGCCATTTCGGTTTCGGCGTCCGCACCGTCTTCTTTCGATCACGCTCTTGTTGATTTTTGCCTTGCTGGCTCTGATTCGGCGAGTGTCGTTCGTCTTGTGTCAAGAACGGATGCTCTGACTCCTCGGTTCGGTTTTCCGACTCTACGGGCGAATCTTCGCCTTGGTCATGACTGTCATTATCTTTATGTTGTCGCTCAGCTTCAGCCTGTTCAAGCTCAAGCTCTCGCTTCCGTCGTTCGACGCGAGACAAACGTTGCTCTTCATTCATAGTGGATACCTCTACCTTTAGATTTTCTTCTATTATTGCGGACAAATCCGCTTCTGACAACGGGTGTCGGAAAAATCCGTCTTAAGCATGAGGCCGGAGGATTGTTTCAAATGAAAACCGGGAAAGGAATATTAATTGGTGTCTGCCCATTTCAGGCAGACGGTTCGACGTCCTCTTGAAAGGAGGGAGAGCAAATGCGCATCGGGAAGCTTCGAATGTTGTTAGAGCAGTACGGTGAGGCCACGTTGCGAGACATCATCGTTGAGATGTATCGCCATACCCCAAAGCACGTGATTGAAGAGAAAGATGTTGACTTCATGCTCAGTCAATTCACACGCTATAAAGAGCAAAAGTCATCTGAGGAGCGTCATTCGCTCTCACAAACCATTATTCTCGCCGAACGTTTTGTCGAGCTCGCTTACGATCATTTATATGTGCTGCCGAATCAAGTCATGACCGAGCGTGATCAAAAGAACTGGTACATTCACGCGAAGAAAATCATTCGGGATTTGACATACTATGCCGAAGAAGACGCCGATGCCCGGACGATGTACGAAGAAATGTTCTTCCTCCTCTCGTCTTCCGCGGGTGAAGAGCCACTGTTCACGACGAGCGACCCGTTCCGTCTCCTGAAACTCTCCCAAACCGACATGTTGACCCAACTCATTTACTACTACCGCCTTGATGCACCGAATGCCGAAGTGTGGATTGATCGATCGCTTTACACCGCACTCCACGTTGCGAAAGACGTCGATTCGTCCCGCGTCGATTTGCTGTCGACGCTACTCGCCCATCCGTTCACCTCTACAGAATGGTCGACGTTCCACCACCGCGTCGTCACCCTTTGCGACCGTATGTTGGCGAAAGCGGCTGACGACGAACACGCACTTGAAGACTATCAAGCCCTGAAAATGCTCGAGCTCGAGCTGCTCGTCGAGCGCGGTCACTTGTCGGAAGCAGAGCAAAAACTATTCGCCGAATATATCCCCTTCTTTTCACATCGTTCCGAACCGTTCAAAGTGTATATCGACTTGCTTGAAAGTCGCGGTCATCTCGATGAGACGAAGCGATTGCGGCGACTCGCCAAAGAGAAACGAATCCCGTTTTAGGGGTTCTTTTTTCATGTGACGGTTTGTCAAATTAAGCGCAACACTTCCTCCGTGAAGGCCTCGTGTGCGGTCTTCCAGCCCAGACATTTCCTCGGCCGCCCGTTGA
>NZ_JACSMC010000040.1:0-20952 GCF_018618435.1 Exiguobacterium sp. s150
CCCTCATCTGAAGGCTTGAGCAAAACAGAAATGGACTGCGCTCGCACAAGCACTTCAGAATCCCACTGCTTTAGCTGTGGGAGTGTCAATGTTCAATAAAGCTGACCGTTAGCGTTTAAGTACATCCTTTCACAATTTGTCTACAGATTAATAATTATTCTTTATTATACAGATCTCCATATAATTTTTGAATTTGGTTCTGTAATTTTTTATTTTCTTTTTCTAATTCCATTACTCTTCTTTTTAAGGTTTTAATAAGGATTTCCTCCGAACGAGAACTTTTCTTGGGTTTTGAGACTACATTTGCTGTTATTTGACGCTCACGAAGGGATTCGATTCTTTGCCTAATATCGTGTTCCTTATAAAGCCATGATTTAGAAACATTAGCTTCCTTTGCTATTGAATTAAAATTAATAACTTTACCTTCAATCGAAAATTTAGAAATCGCTTTGTCTACTTTTTCCCTTGTCTTTTTTGATTTCTGCTTCGCCAAACGTACAATTTCTGTTGTATTTCTAACTTGTTTATCCATTGATAATTACCCCGTCAAACTTCCAATGATTTGTTCTAAACGCTCTTTAACACGGCTATTAGTCTCTACTTGTCTTTGCCATTGTTTATCCTTAGCTATGGCTAATAACTCTTCTGTACGCTCTAACTGTTCTTCGTGCTGTGGTAAGAATTGCTTACTGGTACAGAAGTGAGTGCAATCTAAGCATGCATTCGCATGTGGACAACCACCTGCTACTACTGGCAATCTACAATAACCATTTGGAAGCACTTGTGCATTTATATTTTTCTTGAACCATTGAAGCTCTACATCATCGACTTCATTATCTTCATCTAGATCAAGCACATCTCCATTATTGGTAACCAGTTTTTCCTGAAATTTAGTAAATTCATTTTTTAGAGTTTCATCAAAGATATGAGCGTATCTGCTTGTCATTTCTGGGCTTTCATGCCCCAAAAATTTCTGCACAATATGCTGGGGCATCCCGTTGTTAATCATTCTTGTTCCTACTGTATGGCGAAAGGCATGGGCATGGAATCTATAAATCTCACCTGATTTATCCACTATATTTTGCTCATAAGCTAATTTATTTAACTCACCTCTAAATGTTTCTTGTTTTAATGGCGATCCATCTTTTCTTGGAAAGAGGTATTCACTATCTGGAAATTCCTCTGAAACTTTATCTTCCCGAACTTTAATAAGTAAAGCTACCTCTTTAGATATTGGAACTATATGCTCCTTTTTCATTTTCCATTGATAATACTTTAAAAAGAAATCTCCATCTTTGTCCTCTAATAGACAGCCTTTTTTCAAGGTGCACAATTCACTTATCCTCATTCCACATTCTTGAACAATCATAGTCATCGTAGCTATATATTCGGGTAATTTATCAAGATGACTGTTCAATTGCTCTAGGACGAATTCATCTATAAAGCGTGGTTTTGCTCTTGGTATTTTCGGATAGTCCTCAGAATAAATTAATATTTTGGAAGGAACATCATCCCATTCTAGCCTAAGAAGGGTACTAAATAGTCCTTCCAACTTTGAATTTTGTAAATTCAGCTTTAAGGGTTTCATCAAAAATATGAGCATATCTGCTTGTCATTTCAGGACTTTCATGACCCAAAAACTTTTGTACAATATGCTGCGGTACTCCGTTATTAATCATTCTTGTTCCTACTGTATGGCGAAAGGCATGGGCATGGAATCTATAAATCTCGCCTGATTTATCGACTATTTTTTGCTCATAAGCTAATTTGTTTAACTCGTCTCTAAATGTTTCTTGTTTTAATGGCGATCCATCTTTTCTTGGAAAGAGGTATTCACTATCTGGAAACTCCCATGAAACTTTATCTTCCCGAACTTTAATCAATAAAGCTACCTCTTTTGATATTGGAACTATATGCTCCTTTTTCATTTTCCATTGATAATACTTTAAAAAGTAATCTCCATCTTTGTCCTCTAATAGACAACCTTTTTTCAAGGTGCACAATTCGCTTATCCTCATCCCACATTCTTGGACTATCATAGTCATCGTAGCTATATATTCGGGTAATTTATCAAGATGACTGTTCAATTGCTCCAGAACGTATTCATCTATAAAACGAGGTTTTGCTCTCGGTATTTTGGGATAGTCTTCTGGATAGATTAACACCTTGGAAGGAATATCATTCCATTCTAGCCTTAGAAGGGTACTAAATAGTCCTTCCAATATAGAGATCCTCCCATTTATTGTGCTAGGCTTTATCCCCATCATATTTAATTCGCTTAAATATGCTTCAATTTCCATTCTCGTTAATTGGTTTATTCTCTGAACGTGTTTAAAATTCATGTCCAAGAAATTAAAGAACTCTTTAAGTTTTTGGGCGATATCACATACATAGGAAAAGCTATCCGTATTTAATCTCAATTTACAATATCTTTTTACGAGTTGTTTAAAATACGTATTGCGAACCCCTTTAAAGTTAATTACATATTCATATTGTGTCGGATTAACCTTATCATCTGGCAAAGGTAACTTACGTCTATCCCAAATGTCTTTATCCCACTCCTCCCCATCAAAATAAAAGTCCTCATAAAACTCCATAAATTGTTTTAGATTAGTAACATAGTAAGAATTAGCTTTTACAGGTGTTTTTTCTTGATTAGCAGTAATCTTATAATTAGTAGTAGTAATTCTAACACCCTGTTTTGTCAAATATGTTCTATACTCCGTCATTGCTTTTTCAATAGGAACTTCAGTAATTGAAGTAATGCTGGGATACTTTAAATCTAAAAAATCTAACATTTTATTAATTACTGTTCCTTTTCTAATCCAGACAGTTTTTGCATTCCATATTCCATTGTTTAAATGGTAAAAATAAAAATATTTCAATTCTGTTCTTAACCACAGATTTTTAACACGTTCAAAACGAACCCAACGATTTCTTAAAGCAGGATTCTTACTTAATTCTATGGCAGAAGGATGTGGACATTTTCTTATATCCCAACTATTATTAGCCCAAAACCCTTGCATTTCTTCATTCATTACAGCTATTTTTTTGCTGATCTCACTCTGACTGATAATTTTCCTTTTACTAGAAGCATTCATTTCTTATGCTCCTTTCTCTCAAGGTATTTATTAAACTCATTTTTCATATCCTGATCTGAAAGATGAACATAGGTATTTAACGTTGTCTGAACATGTGCGTGACCTAATCTCTTTTGAATGAACGCAACATCCCATCCTTCCCTAATTAGCTGCGTTGCGTGAGTGTGGCGAAGCATATGCGATGTAAATTCTATTCCAGTCCTTTTAACTATTCTTCTAACTAGATCAAGAACACTTTGGTACTTTAGTGGTTTCCCAAAATAGCCTTCTTTTAAGGAAATAAAAACATAATCATGCTCCAATTCCTCACTATACTCATATACCAAGTAATCTGTATAAAGTGACATCAGTTCTTTACTCACATGTATTGTTCTTTCCTTCCTTAATTTAATATAAGCTTCATTTACATTAACATCTCTAGGTGTTAAATGGATTTGATTGTCCCAAGTGGCAATATCTTCAAGCCTAAGCGATAACACTTCACCGATTCTTAAACCACCCTCATACATAAGCATTAAAATTAATTTATCTCTTTTCGTATGACAAGCATCAATAATTTGCTTAACTTCCTCTGATTGTATTTTGCAATACAAATGTGGTTCTTACGCAATGTTGGTGAGGTAGTGATGCCGACATTATGGGAATAAAATCAAAAAGGATTGATTCCCATGAACGAGTTGGAGTTCTTGGATGATCGACTGTGCGTCACGAGTGCTCACTCACACGACGGGGTGAGACATTGTGCCGCTCGTCTCATATCCAGCGGTGCATGCTGTCCAGACTGCGGTCGGTTTTGTCACCGGCGTCACAGTTTCACGACACGGCGGCTAAAAGACTTCTCAGGAATACATCAGGTTTTCCGTCTGAACATTCAAGTACCGAAATGGTTCTGCGACAACTCAAGATGCCAACGTTCCATCTTTACAGAGCGATTGCCGTGGGCCATTTCTTATTCGCGGAGAACGCTCCGTACGGAGCGTGTGCTGTCCACTTTAATGTTGGCCATGAGTGCGAAGGAAGCCGAGCGTGTCACGACCGTCCTAGGTTTTCGAATCAGTCACGACACGCTACTCAGGGTGCTACGACGCGTGCCCGTCCCGAGCCCCTGTGCTGAGGTGATCGGCATTGATGACTTCGCCTTCAAAAAGGGGCACCGATACGGGACCATCATCTGCGACGCGACAACCCATCGTCCCATCGACCTGCTGCGGACCCGCGAAGCAGACATGTTGAAGGATTGGCTTGTGAATCTGGAGAAACGGCCTATCCGCGCATCGGTCGATCGATTCCCAGCCTATCAAGAGGCATTGCTCGACCAGGACATCGTAGTGGTGAGCGACCGCTTCCACCTCGTAGATAACCTATGGCGATGCCTTAATTCGATATGCCAGCGTGTCATCCCCTCTCGAATCCCTGTAAATCCGAAAGGTGCCGTATCATACGCTTTGAAACCGCAACATCCGACTGGACCCGAGAACGAGACAAAACGACCATTGGTCGAAAAGGTTCAAAGCATGCACCGCCAAGGGATGAGTCTGAATGCGATCGCCCAAATGCTCAGCTTGAATTGGAGGACCGTCAAAAAATACAGTGACCCGGCTTACGAACCCTCCCCGCCAAAACGACAAAGACCTCACTTGATTGATCGTTTCATGCCACAATTGAGGGAATGTGTCCGAAATCGATACACACTCCAGGAAACGGACGCTCATCTGAGACAATTAGGTTACAGAGGCTCGTTTGGCGCGGTCCGTCACCGTTCACGTGACGTTCGGAGGGAGGGTCTTCCCGAACCCCAGGTTTTCGTATCGCGCAAGGATGCCTGTCGTCTACTCTGGCAATGGCCTGTCACTAGGCCGGATGACACCATCGATGTCTCGTACCTGTTGGTCCGTTACGAAGACCTCGCCATCCCGTTCTGTTTCATTCAAGGATTTCGGGAAGCTATTCGGGAACGGGACGCAGGACATCTCCTTTCGTTGATCACCAATCCACAAGTCACATCACATCCTGGACTGAAGCGTTTCGTGGGTCGCCTCAAACAAAATGTAGAGGTGATCCTGGCGGCCTGTCAGTTTGAAGAAAGCAACGGTTACGTGGAAGGAAACGTCAATCGTCTAAAGATGTTGAAGCGACTCATGTATGGAAGGGGAAATTTTGATTTGCTCAGGATACGGGTACTTTGTCGAAATCCCGAGCCGAGCTGTGCTCACTGATATTGCAAAAAAATGAGCGACCACCTTCGGGCAATTGCTCGTCATCGTTCACCAACATTGCGTAAGAACCACAAATGTGCACAATAATGCAACGAAAAGTACAGAACTTTGCCAGCTAGGTTTTAGTGTTTCGACAACGCATGCGTGACGCGATAACTGTCACCTGTGAAATTTAGTATGTGAGCGTGATGGATGACGCGATCGACCAGTGCTGCCGTTAGGCGCGCGTCGCCAAAGATGCGATTCCATTGGCTGAACTCAAGGTTGGACGTGATGATTAGGCTCTTTCGCTCGTACCAGTCGGTGATGAGATGGAACAGGAGTTCCGCAGATTCTTTTGTGAGAGGAATGTATCCCATTTCGTCCAAAATGATAAGGTCTGCCGATTCGAGACGTGAATGGAAGCTGCTCAGTTTCCCATCCCGCCAGGCCTTGTTGAGTTGCTCTACGAGCTCGGAAACCCGGAAGAACCTCACCTCATAACCTTTGTGACAAGCTTCTCTCCCGAGACCGATGGCCAAATGGGTCTTTCCCGTTCCCGGGGACCCTGTCAGAACGACGTTCTGTGAATGCTCGACGAAATTCAATGAGGTCAGTTCGTCCTTATCTAAATGCTTCGGAAAGTAGATATGATTGCCCCAATGATAGTCGTCGAGTGACTTGTTGTTGATGAATTTCGCCTTTTTGATAAACCGTTGCGCCTTCGCTTCTTCGCGGAGGCGTATTTCCATAGAGAAAAGTTCCATAAGAAATTTTTCAGGAGATTCCGTTGGAATCGATTCATAGATTTCGGCGACGTAGGCAAGGCGGAGCGACTTGCACATTTCTTTTAGGCTCATGCGGTGCCACCTCCTCCCCACGGCCGGTTTAGGCTATCATACTTGCTCCAGTCCACATCATAAGGGTGATTCTCAACCACGGCTGGGTCGTCGTCCTCACTCAGTAGCTCGTATAGGCGTTCATTGATCTCGAGGATCGGATACAATGCGAGTTTGGCTCGGATCCAGCCCAGTCGTTCCTGCCGGACGAGTAAGTTCGGCACGCCCAGGTACTCTTTGATTCTACCCGGCAGGTATTCGGAATAACGGGAGTGCCCGAAGCTTCTCGGCTTCTTGTGCCAAGTACTGATGATGTTTTCCCACGGGAGCGCACGTTTTGTCATCATGTAAGGTCGTTTTTCTTCGTAGAGGATTTCTCCGTAAAGTGAGAGAATCTTCATCGAATCCCATCTTAGGATGGCGCGTACTTGCCCATGACGAGACCCTGAAGGAATCAAGACTTTCGTCTTATCGATCGTTATTTCGCCGTACTTGTTCACCTTGAACAGTTCTTCCTTGAAGACGGGGAAGTCTTCTTGAGGTAATCGCAATAGATGTCTCTGCTCTTTTTCGAACAGCTCACGGATCAGCACATGCTTTTCGTAATGGACTCGCTCCATGTCGTCCCGTAGGGAAACTGCGAGCTGTCGGTTCATCGAATCGTAATCATGCATGACAGGGGCCGGGACAAGAAAGTTGTATCGAACGTATCCGACCTTGTTCTCGACACTTCCTTTCTCGTTCCCGCTGTAAGGATTACAGCTTTGGACTTGGAATCCATAATGAGCCATGAACTGCAGGAAAGCATCGGTATAGATCGCCTCTTCCCTCGTCGTTCGCGGTTGGATGACTGCGGCGGGGAGATTATCGATTCTGAGCTGTTGCGGCACACCGCCGATTTCTTCAAAAAGCATTTTGAGTCCCGTCAGGAAGCACTCTTGGTTTTCTGCGGGGAGGGCGACGGCTGCCGTACGGTTGCTGAAGGGCAGACTCATGACGAGGCACTTCACATCGACCGCATGACTATCTTTGACGACTTCCATCGTCCCGAAATCCACCTGCGCCTCACCCGGAGGGTGCTGCAGTCGTTCATGCCTTGTGTCGTTTTCCTCTTCGCTTGTCATATGCCAGCTCTTGATGAAATTGCACACCGTTCGATAAGAGCCCTCGAATCCGTTCGCCACCAGAGTTTCATAAATCTTTTTATTCGTTCGTCTCAACTTTTTCTGAAGCATCTGATCCTCGGTCAACCAATCCTCGACCATCTCGCCCCATTTCGTTCCGTACATCATGCCCCTCTTGGGGCGAATGGTTTCGCTTGGCAATTGAGCTGAATCCGCGTATTTTTTTACTGTTCTCCAATTGAGGTCTAGATTTTTAGCGATTCGATTGATTGAATGTGATTTGTGGTTTCTGAGAAATTTGATACAATTGATATCGGACATTGCTAGCATTCCTTCCATCTCCTAACGTTCTTGTGTCGCAACTTAAACGTTAGGGTGAGATTATGGTTGCTGGCAAGTCCTTTTTCTTTTCAAAAATAGGAGTGCAGAGTTGTGTACGTTTCCGTTGCACACTTCTGCACTCCTATGGTTCTTACGCAATGTTGGTGAGGTAGTGATGCCGACATTATGGGAATAAAATCAAAAAGGATTGATTCCCATGAACGAGTTGGAGTTCTTGGATGATCGACTGTGCGTCACGAGTGCTCACTCACACGACGGGGTGAGACATTGTGCCGCTCGTCTCATATCCAGCGGTGCATGCTGTCCAGACTGCGGTCGGTTTTGTCACCGGCGTCACAGTTTCACGACACGGCGGCTAAAAGACTTCTCAGGAATACATCAGGTTTTCCGTCTGAACATTCAAGTACCGAAATGGTTCTGCGACAACTCAAGATGCCAACGTTCCATCTTTACAGAGCGATTGCCGTGGGCCATTTCTTATTCGCGGAGAACGCTCCGTACGGAGCGTGTGCTGTCCACTTTAATGTTGGCCATGAGTGCGAAGGAAGCCGAGCGTGTCACGACCGTCCTAGGTTTTCGAATCAGTCACGACACGCTACTCAGGGTGCTACGACGCGTGCCCGTCCCGAGCCCCTGTGCTGAGGTGATCGGCATTGATGACTTCGCCTTCAAAAAGGGGCACCGATACGGGACCATCATCTGCGACGCGACAACCCATCGTCCCATCGACCTGCTGCGGACCCGCGAAGCAGACATGTTGAAGGATTGGCTTGTGAATCTGGAGAAACGGCCTATCCGCGCATCGGTCGATCGATTCCCAGCCTATCAAGAGGCATTGCTCGACCAGGACATCGTAGTGGTGAGCGACCGCTTCCACCTCGTAGATAACCTATGGCGATGCCTTAATTCGATATGCCAGCGTGTCATCCCCTCTCGAATCCCTGTAAATCCGAAAGGTGCCGTATCATACGCTTTGAAACCGCAACATCCGACTGGACCCGAGAACGAGACAAAACGACCATTGGTCGAAAAGGTTCAAAGCATGCACCGCCAAGGGATGAGTCTGAATGCGATCGCCCAAATGCTCAGCTTGAATTGGAGGACCGTCAAAAAATACAGTGACCCGGCTTACGAACCCTCCCCGCCAAAACGACAAAGACCTCACTTGATTGATCGTTTCATGCCACAATTGAGGGAATGTGTCCGAAATCGATACACACTCCAGGAAACGGACGCTCATCTGAGACAATTAGGTTACAGAGGCTCGTTTGGCGCGGTCCGTCACCGTTCACGTGACGTTCGGAGGGAGGGTCTTCCCGAACCCCAGGTTTTCGTATCGCGCAAGGATGCCTGTCGTCTACTCTGGCAATGGCCTGTCACTAGGCCGGATGACACCATCGATGTCTCGTACCTGTTGGTCCGTTACGAAGACCTCGCCATCCCGTTCTGTTTCATTCAAGGATTTCGGGAAGCTATTCGGGAACGGGACGCAGGACATCTCCTTTCGTTGATCACCAATCCACAAGTCACATCACATCCTGGACTGAAGCGTTTCGTGGGTCGCCTCAAACAAAATGTAGAGGTGATCCTGGCGGCCTGTCAGTTTGAAGAAAGCAACGGTTACGTGGAAGGAAACGTCAATCGTCTAAAGATGTTGAAGCGACTCATGTATGGAAGGGGAAATTTTGATTTGCTCAGGATACGGGTACTTTGTCGAAATCCCGAGCCGAGCTGTGCTCACTGATATTGCAAAAAAATGAGCGACCACCTTCGGGCAATTGCTCGTCATCGTTCACCAACATTGCGTAAGAACCACTCCTATTTTGCACTACACAAAGATGAAGGCACAGAAAGGAAGTTAAGAAGAAGAATAATGCTTAATGATACCTGGGAAGAAGACTATAGAGATTTTGTAGAGGATAATCCTATGACTTTATGTTCAGGTTTAGCTTATAGAGGTCGTATAAATCGCTTAGAGTATTCTCAACAGATGAATGCTTTGGTGTTTGACCTTGATGCAGTAGGTAAAAATGAGTTAATTAATTTCTTTTCAAGAATAGGAAAAAAGCCAGGGCTAAGAACGCTTCCTCAGCCGACTTTTATTGTAATGAGTGGTACAGGTCTCCATATTTACTATGTATTTAAAGAACCTATTGCTTTATATCCAAATATTAAGCTTCAAATGAAGCAGTTAAAGTATGATTTAACCTTTAAAATGTGGGAGTATAAGGCAACTTCTCAAGAAAAACAGATACAGTATCAGTCAATCAATCAAGGTTTTAGAATGGTTGGTTCTAGAAATGATAAATATGACTTACCAGTAAAGGCTTTTAAAACTGGAGAGAGAGTTACTTTAGATTATATTAATTCTTATGCAGATGAAGAAAAAAATAGAGTAGATATAAATAAGCGATTTAGACCAACTCAATATAGTTTAGAAGAAGCAGAAGAGAAGTTTCCTGAGTGGTATGAGAGAGTAATTGTTCAAGGAGATAAGAGAGCTAAAAGATGGGATATAAAGAGAGATCTTTATGATTGGTGGTTAAGACAGTCTTATAAAGTTAAAGGTGGACATCGTTATTTTTATTTGATGTGTATGGCAATTTATGCTGTAAAGTGTAATATTCCAAAAAATGAAGTTCGAGAAGATATGTATAAAATTTTTGATGAATTAAAGGAAATAGAACATTCTAATCCTTTAGAAGAAGATGATATTAAATCAGCTTTAGAAACCTATGACAGACAATATTATAATTTTACCATTGATGACATTGTAAAATTAACAGATATCCCTATTGAAAAAAACAAAAGAAATTATAGAAAACAAGATCAACATTTAAAACTTGCAAGAGGACAATTAGAATTACTTAAAGAGATGGGAGAAGTAGAAGTAGGTAGACCTTCAAAAGAGAGTCTTGTTAGGGAATATTTAGAAGATAATCCTGAGCATTCTCCAACAGAAATAGCTAGAAATTTAGGAATCAGTCGTACAACAGTTTATAAATATATTTAGTGGAGTGTACAGCACTGTACAACAGCGTACAACGATTTGTACAGCATTACGATAGAATGATTTATAAGTGAGGTGGCATATGAAGGAGAAAATTTATACAATAAAAAACTTATGTGATGAATTAAATCAACCAAGACAAAAAGTAAGAAGAAGACTTGAAAAGCTTGAAATTAAAGCAATTAATAAAGATACAAGAATTTATGAAAATGAATCTCTGGAGTATGATCACCAAGCCTTTTTGAAATTAGCAGAAGAATTTGATGTACGAATTGACAATAAAGAGTGTACAGCAAGTGTACAACAGCGTACAACGAATGAACAGCACCGTACAGCAGAAGAAACAAGCAAAGATAAACTGATAAAGGTACTAGAAGAGCAGTTAGAAGAAGCGAATAAATCAAGAGCAAATTTAGAAAAACTTTTAGATCAACAACAACAATTAACTTTGATTTCTAATAGAAAAATAGAAGCATTAAAACTAGAATTTGAAAAAAAGGAAATGGAAAAAAAAGTTGGTAATGGGATAAATAAAAAAGAAAAAACCAAATGGTACGAATTTCTTTTTAAAAAAAAGAATTAAGAAAATAAAAAGGAGAATTAAAATGTCTTTGAAAGCAAATTTAACACAAGCGAAAACAAATAAAAAAGATGAATTCTATACCCAATTAAAAGATATAGAAAATGAATTAAGGCATTATAAAGAACACTTTAAGGGTAAGACAGTATATTGCAATGCTGATGATCCAAGAGTTAGTAATTTTTTTCATTATTTTTCTTATAATTTTGAACATTTAGGACTTAAAAAACTAATAACAACTTGCTATAAGAATCAGGAAATGGACTTATTTTCTATGCACGATCAAGAGAGTGCAATAGCTTTAATTTATGAAGGAGAAAAAGACAATGGGCGAGTACCTACTGTAGAAAATATAGGGATTATTGAATTAAATGGAGATGGATTTTCTATTATTGCAATGTGGAATTGGGAACGGAAAAATTATTTTATTAAAGAGTAGTTCAACAAACGGGCCAGTTTGTTGAAGATTAGATGCTATAATTGTTATTAAAAGGATTGAAGGATGCTTAGGAAGACGAGTTATTAATAGCTGAATAAGAACGGTGCTCTCCAAATATTCTTATTTAGAAAAGCAAATCTAAAATTATCTGAAAAGGGAATGAGAATAGTGAATGGACCAATAATAATGACTAGAGAAGAAAGAATGAAGATTGTTCATGAAATTAAGGAACGAATATTGGATAAATATGGGGATGATGTTAAGGCTATTGGTGTTTATGGCTCTCTTGGTCGTCAGACTGATGGGCCCTATTCGGATATTGAGATGATGTGTGTCATGTCAACAGAGGAAGCAGAGTTCAGCCATGAATGGACAACCGGTGAGTGGAAGGTGGAAGTGAATTTTGATAGCGAAGAGATTCTACTAGATTATGCATCTCAGGTGGAATCAGATTGGCCGCTTACACATGGTCAATTTTTCTCTATTTTGCCGATTTATGATTCAGGTGGATACTTAGAGAAAGTGTATCAAACTGCTAAATCGGTAGAAGCCCAAACGTTCCACGATGCGATTTGTGCCCTTATCGTAGAAGAGCTGTTTGAATATGCAGGCAAATGGCGTAATATTCGTGTGCAAGGACCGACAACATTTCTACCATCCTTGACTGTACAGGTAGCAATGGCAGGTGCCATGTTGATTGGTCTGCATCATCGCATCTGTTATACGACGAGCGCTTCGGTCTTAACTGAAGCAGTTAAGCAATCAGATCTTCCTTCAGGTTATGACCATCTGTGCCAGTTCGTAATGTCTGGTCAACTTTCCGACTCTGAGAAACTTCTGGAATCGCTAGAGAATTTCTGGAATGGGATTCAGGAGTGGACAGAACGACACGGATATATAGTGGATGTGTCAAAACGCATACCATTTTGAACGATGACCTCTAATAATTGTTAATCATGTTGGTTACGTATTTATTAACTTCTCCTAGTATTAGTAATTATCATGGCTGTCATGGCGCATTAACGGAATAAAGGGTGTGCTTAAATCGGGCCATTTTGCGTAATAAGAAAAAGGATTAATTATGAGCGAATTGAATTAATAATAAGGTAATAGATTTACATTAGAAAATGAAAGGGGATTTTATGCGTGAGAATGTTACAGTCTATCCCGGCATTGCCAGTCGGGGATATTAAAAAGAGTATAGGTTTTTATTGCGATAAACTAGGTTTCACTTTGGTTCACCATGAAGATGGATTCGCAGTTCTAATGTGTAATGAGGTTCGGATTCATCTATGGGAGGCAAGTGATGAAGGCTGGCGCTCTCGTAGTAATGATTCACCGGTTTGTACAGGTGCGGAGTCGTTTATTGCTGGTACTGCTAGTTGCCGCATTGAAGTAGAGGGAATTGATGAATTATATCAACATATTAAGCCTTTGGGCATTTTGCACCCCAATACATCATTAAAAGATCAGTGGTGGGATGAACGAGACTTTGCAGTAATTGATCCCGACAACAATTTGATTAGCTTTTTTCAACAAATAAAAAGCTAAAATCTATTATTAATCTGTTCAGCAATCGGGCGCGATTGCTGAATAAAAGATACGAGAGACCTCTCTTGTATCTTTTTTATTTTGAGTGGTTTTGTCCGTTACACTAGAAAACCGAAAGACAATAAAAATTTTATTCTTGGGGTAGCGTCAGGAAAATGCGGATTTACAACGTTAAGGATATCCAAATATAAAAAGCCCAAATTCTTAGCAAAATAGAATTTGAGCTTTTTAGCACATTCATTATATATTTTTCATAAGCTCGTCTATAGCATTTGGATATAATGGTTTACTTAATTCAAGAATAGCCTTTGCATAGTCTTGGATTTCCTTTTGAGCATCATGTTCTAATCTTTGATTTAAAAAATGACAAACTGACTGTAAGGATGCCGTCCAGTACCAACGTACATACATTCCATAAGCAGGAAGGAATAGTCTCGCTTGTTCTGGACATATTCCATCTTCTAGAGCTGATTCATATTTGGCTATTCCTTCGTCAACATATGCCATAAGATCCCTGGTGTATTTATCACCAATTTCCAACGTAACTATTTCACCACTACCTTGCTTAGAATTTTTGGGTTTACTTCTCCATTCTTTACTTGAGGGAATATAAAATGTAGGCTCTTCTGTAATATATCTTCGACTTGATTCATTCCAGGCATCAAAACTATCTCCTGTACCCTCTTGATGAGAGGAACCAATGACATACTTCCACCATTGTCTGGCCACCATTAGTGGTGCATACACTTCATATTGTGCGATTACATGTCTAAATGGAGAAGTATGGCCTTCTCTAGCAAGAAATTTAATTAACTTAACATCTTTATCGTTCAGTTCTTTCGATTCTTTTGCATAAGAAACTCTTGCAGAGTTTACTACAGTTAAATCTGAACCCATATGATTTACAAGGCGAACATAGCCCTTATCTAATACGTTTATAATATTCATTTGATTTGCTCTCCTTTATTTTTTCTTTCGTATGTAAAATATGTATAGGGTATAAACCCTTCTACTTTTTGTTGATAGGTGATTTCAAACTCATCTTTATTAAACATTGGAAAAAAGATATTACCTTCATATTCCTTTTCGATAATAGTTAAATATATTCTATCGGCAAATGGTAACGATTCCTTATATATTTCTCCACCACCTGCAATAAAAATTTCATCTTCTTGTTGTAGTAAATTAAAAGCCCTCTCTAACGATTCTACAGTCAGGCAATTATTATAATTAATATCTTTAGATTTTGAGATAATAATTGTCTTTCTGTTCGGCAGTGGCTGACCAATAGATTCAAATGTCTTTCTACCCATAATTACTGATTTACCCATAGTTAAATCCTTAAATCGAACCTGTTCACCAGGAATCTTCCATGGTATATCCTTATCTTTGCCGATTACGTAATTACTTGAAATTGCAGCAATTAATGAAATGATCATTTTCTTAACTCCCTTTGAAAGAAACTAATTTATTTTATAATGCGGATAAATCAAAAAAACTTTAAAATAGCTCTTCTTCATTAATTGTCTATTTCTAATAGCTTCCTATATAGCGATGCTCTTGACACATTTGTAATTTCACAAATTTGATTTACAGTCATTTTTCCTTCTCTATATAGCTTTACTGCATAATTCATTCCTGCATGATTTTTATGATATTTCTTTAACCTACCTTTAAATTTCCCTTCTTTCTTAGCCAAATCAATCCCTTCACGCTGTCGCATACGTATAAGATCTCGTTCTAACTGATTTACCCCAGCCATAACTGTAATTAAGAATTGGCTGTATGGATTATCTTCTGATAAATCTAGCCATGTATCCTTGATTGATTTTAAACTTGCTTTTTTACTTCGTATTATATCAATCAATTCAAATAAATCCTGCGTACTTCGAGTAATCCGAGTTAAGTCTGTAACATAAATAATGTCACCTTTCTGTAAATCCTCTAACATTTTTTGAAGTTGCTCACGATCCTTTGTTGATCCGGAAACTTTTTCTTCAAAAATAATATCCATTCCGATTTCGTTCAATTGCTGAAATTGCCTTGAAGGATTTTGGCTAGCCGAACTGACACGTATATAACCAATTTTCCGCAAAATATCACCTCGTTTTTGAGACAAGTCTTATGAGACACCCATAACACTGATTCTATCAGCCTTGTCACTTTAGGAGGTAAATTGCGCTTATTTCAAGTGTTATTTTGCACTATAAGTAAATATAAAAAAGCCCAATTTCTTGCATTAAAATTAAGAAATTGGGCTTTTATTGTTGCTCCGGAAAAGCGCCTTTTAATGGAACAAAAAGATTTGAATTCCTGTTATAAAAAAAGGATCAATTTTGAACTCTCTCCCAAAGTTGATCCCTTAACGATTTAGAAATCCCTTTGAGAATGTTTATATACATTCAAGGTAACCAGCCAACTAATGACAATGATTCCTGAAAAAAGTAATAACAAATTACTATACAGATAAGTTGACTGATCAACTTCCATAGGTAACAACCTTTGATCAAGTAAGGGTATGGATAATAAACCACCTACAATTGCAATACCTGTTCCCTCTGATAAAAAGCTGGTAAAGTTAAGCAAACTCATTCCGGCACCAGCTTCCTTTTGTTTCAAACTACTTGAAACAATTGTAGATATAACTGTTTTGGTGAATGACAGCCCACCAAAAACAAAAACTAATATAATTGTCAGTAACCATGGTGTTACTTCTAAAAAAAAGGCAGCAATTAAAAAGCTAACGGAAAGAAATGTAACTCCAATGGTTAACACGTACAATGGACCTTTTCTATCAACAAGTAATCCACCAATGTAACCGAAGATAATAACGCTCATTGTTCCAGGGAAAATAATCACACTGCCAATTGCAGCAGTGCTTAGTTGATGTACATCTTTCATCATGTAAGGAACCATAGAGATAAACCCTGCTACTGTTCCAAATATAATTCCCCCACAAAGAACTCCAATCATAAAAGGTATATTTTTCCCTAATCCGGGATCAACAAAAGGATCTGTTACTTTCCTGATATGTTTTACAAATATCAGGAATGACAGCACGCTAACGATAAGAAAAGAAATGCTATATGATGTTGTAAACAACATAAAAAATACAATGCCTACAGACATTAGTATAATTCCTTTGATATCAAAATGACCTTTTATCCTTACTTCTTTCTTTAATAATTTCATAAGAAACGGAACAGTGATAATTGTTATCATAGGAATGAGTAGAAGATAGGACCAATGAATATAATGGGCTATCATTCCACCAATCGCTGGACCGACTCCTTCTCCCATGGCTACTATCGATCCAATAAGACCAAATGCTTTACCCCTATTTTCCTTTGGAATATAGCGCGCAACTACAACCATTACGAGTGCTGGAAATGCAGCTGCACCAGCCCCTTGAATAAAACGAGCCATAATAAGTAAGGAAAAGAAAGAATGGCCAACAAACCCAATTACCGACCCGAAACAATTTATTATAATTCCAAATAGGAGTAACCTTTTGATGCCTAATTGATCAGATAGCTTTCCATATACAGCTGTTCCAATGGAAAAGGTTAACATAAAGGCTGTGTTCACCCAGTTTGTACTCGCAGGTGGTTTATTAAAATCATTTGCAATATCAGGTAATGAGACGTTCAAAACCATTTCATTTAATACGCTAAAAAAAGATAAAATGCAAAGCCAAATTAAAATTTGGTTGTGTCGTAAATTCGATTGTGAATAGGATGTATTCACATTTCACCCTCCAATAATGAGGGCAGACGTAGTTAATAGGGTTAATGATACGCTTCCCTCTTTTAATTGAACCCTGTTACATTCATTACACTTCATAATTAATTCCTCCTAAACTTGATTAAAACATTTTACCACATATAAACTAAGTTTTAAATTCAGTATTTCATCACTTATACAACAATACGGCCCGATTGCTGAACAAAGTTAAAAGAGCACACATATTATTATTTGTTCCAAAACTCGTCCTTTATTGAACACGCACGTTTTTACTCCCTAAGAGGTAATTTTCACTATTTTATATGTAACATAACTCCGTTCATTAATCTATGTTCACTAACCATCTTCGTTTTAACTTATGTTACAATGAAATTAAAGGTAACATCAGAAAAGAGTGGTTTTAGTGTTAATTGGATATGCACGTGTATCAACAGGATTGCAAAATTTGGATTTACAATCAGATGCTTTAACTCAACATGGTTGTACGAGAATTTTTCACGACAAAATGAGTGGGACAAAAAAGCAACGCCCCGGTTTAGAGGAAGCACTTAGGTATGCACGAGAAGGGGATACCATTGTCGTTTGGCGATTGGATCGACTAGGTCGCAATATGCAAGATTTAATTCAAATAGTGAACAACTTAAATGAGAGAGGTATTGGCTTTCATAGTCTGCAAGAAAACTTAACAATGAACAATAGCAATGCAACGGGGCAATTAATGTTTCACTTGTTCGCAGCGTTTGCGGAATTTGAACGAAATTTGATTGAGGAGCGCTCTGCTGCTGGACGAGCAGCCGCAAAAGCACGTGGGCGTCTAGGTGGACGCCCGGAGAAGTATGGATCAAAAGATATTGAAATGATGAAAGCTTTAATTGAAAGTGGCACACCGATTAAAGATGTTGCGGAAAAGTGGGGTGTGTCTCGCACTACGATTTATCGCTATTTAGAAAAACAATAAATCGGAAAGGTTGATATCTATGACAAATGAACAACCTCCATTAACAGCTTTTTCAGAAGAACAGCGGCAAGCAGCAGTAGTAAAGTATAAAATTATTGCGCCTTATCTTATCGACGGAAAAAGATTAACGGCCATTACAGAAGAAACTGGCATTGCTAAAAGAACGCTACAATACTGGATTCAAGATTATAAAAAATTCGGATTAAAAGGTTTAATTCGAAAAACAAGAAGTGATGATGGCAAAATACATTTAGAATCGGAAGTAGTTTTGGCAATTGAGCAACTGATTTTAAAGTACAGAAGGAATTCACTAACTTCTATTCATCGAATGATTTGTGAGCAATGTCAGAAAAAAGGCTGGCAACAACCGAGTTATTATCAAGTTTATAAGGTATCGCAATCCCTTTCTCCAAGCTTAAAAAAGTTAGCGCTAGATGGTCAAAAAGCATATGACAATCAATATGATTTAATTTACCGACGAGAATCAAGCTATCCCAATGAAATTTGGCAAGCAGATCATACTCCATTAGATATTATAGTTTTAAATGAAAAAGGAAAACCAGAAAGACCTTGGCTAACTATTATTTTAGATGATTACAGTCGTGCAATTGCTGGGTATTTCTTGAGTTTTCAAAATCCCTCTGCCATAAACACATCATTGGTCTTACATCAAGCAATATGGAGGAAAAATAATCCCGATTGGAAAATATGTGGTATACCGGAAATGTTTTATACAGACCATGGAAGTGACTTTACGTCCAACCATTTGGAGCAAGTAGCAATTGATTTGAAAATTAATCTAGTCTTTTCTGCAATTGGTGTTCCAAGAGGACGAGGGAAAATAGAAAGATTCTTTTTAACCGTCAATCAATTGTTTTTGCAAGATTTACCGGGCTACTTGGGAAATCAGACTACTAGCTCACTTCTTACACTTAAGGAACTGGATAAAAAATTACTGAATTTCATCTTATATAATTATCATCATAGGGTTCATAGTACAACAAAAAAAGAACCGATACAGGCGTGGAATAATTCTGGATTCCTTCCCAATATGCCAGAGAGTCTGGAAAGTCTTGATTTATTATTGCTAAATGTAGCAAAACCAAGGAAAGTTCATTCTGACGGGATTCATTTCCAAGGACTTAGATATATAGACACAAATCTAGCTGCATACGTTGGTGAAACAGTCGTTATTCGTTATGATCCGAGAGACATCGCGGAGATTCGAGTGTTTTATCAAGATAAATACCTATGTACTGCTATTTCCCCCGAGATTTCAGATTATACAGTAGATTTAAAGGAGATTGTTTCAGCACGAAATAAAGTACGGAGAAATCTAAAAAAACAACTTGATTCTGGAAAAACAGTTGCAGAAGAAATTGCTTTATCAAAGCAACACGAGCTAGGGAATAAAACGAATGAACCTAATTCTAAAAAGTCGAAACTAAAGAGGTATTTCAATGAATAAAGGGCAAAAATTTATTGAAACAAAAGAATATAAGAGGTTTGCCGAGTTCTGTGATGCATGTATTAAATACAAATATATAGGTATTTGTTATGGATTACCGGGTGTAGGAAAAACATTGTCCTCAAGGTACTTTTCGAATTGGGATTCCATCGAAAAACAAATAGCTTATAAAACAGCAAAAAATATTGACCTAGATGTAGATGAAAAGATACTTGAAGCTAGAACAATTTTTTATACAGCTCCGGCAGTACGAGCGACTAAAATGACTGAACAGATTAATCTTATTGAATCCAGAATGAATATGGTAAGAACTATGTATAAAGTACTTAAAAAAGGAGAGGAAGAAAATTACACCCCTAATGCTTATGAAGATATTGACTTAATTATTGTTGATGAAATAGACAGACTAAAAGTGCAAAATTTAGAACAGCTTAGAGATATCTATGATCGAAATGACTTGGCAATGATATTGATTGGAATGCCTGGCATTGAGAAGCGATTAGCTCGATATCCTCAACTCTACTCTAGAATTGGATTTGCTCATGAATTTGATAAACTAAGTAAAGATGAAACCCATCATATTCTAGAGTATAAATGGGAAGAGTTAGGACTTTCTATAAAGCTTGAAGACTTTTCCGATTATGAAGCAATAACCAGCATAATAAAGATTACTGGAGGGAACTTTAGGCTCATACAAAGACTATTCACTCAAATTGAAAGAATACTTGAAATTAATAAGCTTGAAACAATAACTACGGAAGTTGTTGAAGCCGCACGAGACAGTTTAGTAATCGGAATCAAGTAAATATTAAACCAGAGTAACGATAAAAACCCAATTTCTCAATTTTAATGCTGAGAAATTGGGCTTTTTTATATTTACTTATAGTGCAAAATAACGATTGAAATAAGTGAAAAATAAATCCTAAAGTGACAGAGAGACCTTCCTGAGGAAATCGCAAAAGAATATATGGGTAAGAGCTATTATTCCGGAGGAGGCAGAACCGGTATGGCCAGACGTTTGTCTTGGGATGAGCCTTCTTTGACTTTGACTTGTGCACCAGCACAGAAACAAACCGAACGATGTCACCCGGATGAAACCAGACCCTTCACGGTTCGTGAATATGCGCGTATTCAAAGCTTTCCTGACGATTGGGCGTTTCCGGTCTCGACAGGGAATGCGTATAAGCAGATTGGAAATGCTGTCCCTGTCAAACTAGGCGAAGCGGTCGGTCTTTCTTTAGTTGCATTGTTAAACAGACTATATTGAGTGCAAAAATAACATTGATAATGAATAGAACAAACGGTGACCCCATCTCGAGGTCGCCGTTTTTTAGTACAAAATCTTCATTAGGTACGAATAAGATTGATTTACTCCTTGAACAGGAATAAAATGGTCCTGTGAACTTAAAAAATAGATCACTATTAAATATGAATGATTATTGCATTTAAAATGAGCCACTTGTGCATTCTTCTGAGCCACTCAGTGCGGACACTATACCACTTATACGCTTGATACCTTTTCTCCCCTATACTTGAGATGCATGCCGTCGGCATGACATTGAAGTATGGGGGTTTTGTTTTGATTGATGGTCGCAAGATAC
>NZ_JACSMC010000005.1:0-125013 GCF_018618435.1 Exiguobacterium sp. s150
CGGAGGGCGGTCGAGCGATACAGCGCCGCGCTCGTCGAGAAGTCGAACCAACTGTACGACGAACTGATGGCCGACCAGGTCATCCCCGAAATCGAACGGGAGAGCCCGGACGCGCTCTCGGTCCAAGAACTCGAACAGGTCGCCGCACGACTCGAAGAAAAGATCGAGGCCATCGACGAGGAAATCGCCTCGACGACCGACGTCGCCGAACGGAAACGATTGCGTGCGGAACGGAAAGTGCCCCGTCGTCTCCACAAACAGGCCGCCGACTTCGCCGCCCGGAAACGCCGATACGAGGAGCACATGGCCATCTTCGGCACACGGAACAGTTACTCGAAGACCGACAGGGACGCGACGTTCATGCGGATGAAAGAAGATCACATGAAGAACGGCCAACTGAAGCCCGGCTACAACGTCCAGATCGCAACCGAAGGTCAGTACACGCTCGCCTATGACGTCTATCCGAACCCGACCGACATGAAGACGTTGATCCCGTTCCTCGACGAGGTCGAAACGTTCCTCGACCTGCCCGCCCATATCGTCGCCGACGCGGGATACGGGAGCCAGCCGAACTACACAGACATCCTCGAGCGCCGGGGGCGCCTGCCCTTGATCCCGCACACGATGTACCGGAAGGAACAGAAGAAGAAATGGCGCGAGGACCCGTTCAACATCGCGAACTGGGCGTACGATGGCGAGACCGACACGTTCACGTGCCCGGACGTGAGACGGCTCCCGTTCAGCCATGAGTCCCAAAGGACCGACCGGGACGGCTTCACCCGCGACTTCCGTGTGTACGAGTGCGAGAGCTGCGACGGCTGCCCGTTCCGAGAGCTGTGCACGAAGGCCGAACCGGGGAGACACCGCCAGGTCAGCGTGAACGGGGCCTGGGAAGAACAAAAGCATATGATGAGAACGCTGCTTTCGGATGAGAAAACCGGTGCCCTCTACGCCCGACGCAAGACGGACGTGGAACCAGTTTTTGGATATCTGAAGGCCAATTTGGGTTTCACCCGCTTCTCCGTCAGGGGAAAACAGCGCGTGAAACGCGAGCTCGGCTTCGCCCTCATGGCGGTGAACCTACGGAAGTTCATCGCCAAAGGCATCGGGGGAAGTGCAAAGAAGGGGTCCGGCCACCGAAAATCGGTGACCGGACCCCTCTTTTTATTAAAAAGCTCTAAAGCCGGCTAGTTATGTCCCAGCCTCTTTGTTTTTGTGAATGTATGGCATCCTTGGACACATTCTTGTAAAATGTAAGGTACGAATCAGTAATAAGATAGGAGAAAGGATGGTCATCATGGACTTGACATCCATTCAAGACCCGTCATTCCTGAAGCGAATGTCGGTACCCGAGATGGAAGCGCTTGGCGCTGACATTCGACGGTTCTTGATTGAAAAATTGGCAGAAACGGGAGGGCATTTGGCGCCGAACTTAGGCGTCGTCGAATTGACGCTCGCCCTGCACCGTGTATTCGACAGTCCGAAAGACCAGCTCGTATGGGACGTAGGTCACCAAGCCTACGTGCATAAAATCTTGACGGGACGGACGAAACAGTTCGACACACTCCGTCAGTACAACGGTTTATGCGGGTTCCCGAAACGTTGTGAGAGCGACCATGACGTCTGGGAGACCGGTCACAGCTCGACTTCGCTTTCGGCGGCCATGGGGATTGCCATCGCCAACGAATTGAAGGGGCGATCGGAAGACCGTGCCATCGCCATCATCGGGGACGGGGCACTCACCGGCGGAATGGCGCTTGAGGCGCTCAACCACATCGGTGCCGAGAAACAAAACGTGATCGTCATCTTGAACGACAACGAGATGTCAATCGCCCCGAACGTCGGGGCGATGCATAACATGCTCGGTCGGATGCGCGCTTCGCGTAAACTTAAGCATGCGCGGGAAGAAGTCGAGGCGCTCATCAAGCACATCCCGATTGTCGGGGGACCGCTTGAACGGAGTGGTGAACGGGTCAAAGATATGTTGAAATCAGCGCTCATTCCAGGGACGTTCTTTGAAGAGCTCGGGTTCACCTACTTTGGACCGGCTGACGGACACGACTTGAAAGACTTGCTCGAGACGCTCGAGTATGCGAAAAAAATCGACGGTCCTGTCATCGTCCACGTCATCACGAAAAAAGGGAAGGGCTACCGTCCGGCAGAGCTTGACGGCGTCGGTACGTGGCACGGGCTCGGGCCGTATAAAATCGAGTCCGGCGAAGTGATTAAAGGCAAAGTGAAAGGACCGAGCTATTCGAAAGTCGTCGCGGAAACGGTGACGAAAGTCGCGGAGACGGACGAACGCGTGACGTTAATCACGCCGGCGATGAGTGTCGGGTCGAAGCTCGATTGCTTCTCGAAGAAGTTTCCTGAGCGTATGTTTGACGTCGGAATCGCCGAACAGCATGCGGTCACGCTCGCGGGTGGTCAGGCGACGCAAGGGTTGAAACCGGTCGTCTCGATTTATTCGACGTTCTTCCAACGTGCGTATGACCAACTCGTGCACGACATCTGTCGTCAAAACTTGAACGTCGTCTTCACGATCGACCGTTCAGGACTTGTCGGGGCCGATGGGGAGACGCATCAAGGCGTGTTTGACATCGCGTTCATGCGCCACGTGCCGAATATTCGCATCCTGATGGGGAAAGATGAAGAAGAATTGCAACAGCTCGTCTACTCGGCCTTGCGCTATGACGATGGCCCAATCGCGATTCGCTTCCCGCGTGGGGAAGGGATCGGCGTGCCGATGAGCGGCGCGCTGAACGAAATTCCACTCGACGTCTGGGAAGTCGAAGCGGAAGGGACGGACGTCGCCATCTTGACGTTCGGTCCGCAAGTGCAAGACGCCCTTGAAGTCCGTGAGCAGCTCGCTGGCACGCTCAGCGTCCGCGTCATCAACTGTCGGACGATCAAACCGCTCGATGATGTGATGCTCACCTCACTTTACGAGGAAGGCATCCCGCTCGTCACACTTGAAGAAGCGGCGCTCGCCGGAGGATTTGGTAGTAGCGTGCTTGAGCATGCGAGTGACGCGAGACAGTTCCCGCGTGTATTACGGCTTGGCATCCCGGACCGTTACATCGAGCATGGCGGCGTCAATCAACTTCTTGAAGAGATTGGCCTCAGACCGTCACAAATCGCTGAATCGGTTCAGCAATTCGTCCAAGCGACAAATCGACAGAATGTGTGAGGAACTATGGAAAAAAGAAAGAAAACAAGATTAGATGTACTGCTCGTCGACCGTGGTTTAGCGGAGACGCGCGAGAAGGCGAAGCGAGCCGTCATGGCTGGCCTCGTCTATAGTGGCACGGAACGGCTCGACAAGGCGGGCGATAAAGTATTCGATGACATCCCGCTCGACGTGAAGGGGCAAGTTCTCCCATACGTCGGCCGCGGCGGGTTGAAGCTCGAGAAAGCGCTCGACGTCTTCCCGCTCGACGTGTCTGGTAAAATCGGGCTCGATATCGGGTCGTCGACGGGCGGCTTTACCGACTGTGCCCTACAGAACGGGGCGCAGCAGATGTATGCCGTCGACGTCGGGTACAATCAATTGGCGTGGAAGCTCCGGAGCGATGACCGCGTCGTCGTCATGGAACGGATGAACTTCCGCCACGCGACGGCTGACCAGTTTAAAGACGCACCGGACTTTGCGACGATCGATGTCTCATTCATCTCGCTTCGATTGATGTTACCGCCGCTCAAACAGATTTTGAAACCGGACGGTGTTGTCATGGCGCTCGTCAAACCTCAGTTTGAAGCCGGAAAAGCGGACGTCGGTAAAAAAGGGATTGTCCGCGACCGCGCTGTCCACGAGCGTGTCGTCGACGACATGGTCCGGTATTTCGCGTCGGAAGGATTCCACGTCGAAGGGCTCGACTACTCACCAATCACCGGGGGGGACGGCAATATTGAATTTTTATTGTTTGCCCGCCTCACAGATGTCGGAGGAATCGACCCGACGATTGACGTGCCGGCCGTCATCGACGCCGCGCACGCACAACTGAAGAAAAACGTGTAACCTGCAGCTTGTCTGCAGGTTTTTCTAATGCGTGCCGAGCCGTTTGAAATCGTTCGCCGAAAGCTAGACCTTTTTTCGACAATACTTTAGAATGAACATGAGTATGTGAAACGAAAAATGAGGTGTCAGCGAGTATGAACAAAGGACAGCGCTTGATTAAAATTCGAGAGATCGTCACGAATCGTGAAGTCGAGACGCAAGACGAACTGGTTGACGAATTACACCGTGCCGGCTATCCGGTGACGCAGGCGACGGTATCACGAGACATCAAAGAGCTCCATCTCGTCAAAGTGCCGCTCAACGATGGACGGTATAAATATAGCCTCCCGGCCGACCAACGCTTCAATCCGTACGGGAAGATGAAACGGATCCTCGGGGACAGTTTCGTCTCGGTCGATTCGGCTCAAAACTTGGTCGTCATGAAAGTGTTACCGGGGAACGCAGATGCGATTGGCGTTTTGATTGACCACTTGTCATGGGATGAATTGATTGGGACGGTTTGCGGGGACGACACGATTTTGATGATTGCCCGCGATGAACGACAAGCGAAACAAATCATCGAGCGACTACTCGGAATGTTATGAGGTGAATGGACGTATGTTAGCAGAACTATCGATCAAACAATTTGCGATCATCGACGAGTTGAACATCGACTTCAATCGAGGGATGACGGTCCTTACCGGTGAGACCGGGGCGGGTAAATCAATCTTGCTCGACGCGATAGGACTGCTTGTTGGGGGGCGTGGCTCGAGCGAGTTCGTCCGATACGGTCAAGACAAGGCGGAAATCGAAGGGTTGTTCATCGTGGAAGCCGGACATCCGATTTTCGAGGCGGCATCGCAATACGGAATTGAGATTGAGGACGGGACGGTCATCTTGCGTCGTGATTTACATAGTAGCGGCAAAAGTGTTTGTCGCGTCAACGGTAAGATGATGCCACTCTCGACGCTTCGTGAGTTCGGACGACAACTCGTCGACATTCACGGGCAGCATGAACATCAACATTTGATGGACGCTGAGTATCATCTCGGCATTTTAGATAGCTTTGCGGAAGGAGACGTCGCGCCGCTGCTCGAACAGTATCGGGAAGCGTATAAGGCTTGGAACGATGTCGCGAGCGAACTGAAACGGCTCAGTCAAAGCGAGCAGGAGCTGGCGCAACGGATGGATTTGCTCGCCTTCCAGACGAATGAAATCGAGGCCGCCGCTCTGCAAGTCGGGGAAGAACAGGCGCTCACGGAAGAGCGGGACGAGCTCGCCAACTTCGAGCGGATCCATCAGCACGTTCGGTTGTCATATGAGGCGGTCGCGGATGAGTCGCGCGGCCTTGATCAAATTGGCGTCGCGATGCGGGAGATGGAAGAGGCGTCGACGCTCTCGACGTCACTTTCACCGATGGCCGAGACGATCTCAAACGCTTATTTCTTACTCGAGGATGCAAAGTTCCAACTTCGGGACCAGCTTGACTCGCTCGAGTTCGATCCAATCCGTCTCGATGAGATTGAGACGCGGCTCGCCTTGTTCCAACAATTGAAACGAAAATATGGCGCCACAATCGATGAAGTCATCGCATACGGAGAAAAAGTGGCCGAAGAGTTAAAATCGATGACGAATCGGGAAGAACATTTGCAAGAACTGACCGAAAAGCTCGAGCGACTCGAGGTCGATGTGCGTGAGAGCGGGCTTGCCTTGTCGGCAGCCCGGAAACGAGCTGCGACCGAGCTCGAGCAAGCGATTCATCGCGAACTGCAAGAGTTATACATGGAGAAGACCCGATTCGAAGTCCGGTTCAAAGAAGGTACGTTTAGACAAGACGGCCTCGACCAAGTCGAGTTTTACATGATGACAAACGTGGGAGAACCGTTCAAACCGCTCGCGAAGGTCGCTTCTGGTGGAGAACTGTCACGGGTCATGCTCGCGCTGAAATCGATTTTCTCTCGGACGGTCGGCGTCGCCTCGATCATCTTCGACGAAGTCGATACAGGTGTGTCGGGTCGCGTCGCGCAAGCGATGGGGGAGAAGATTTTCCGCCTCTCGGTCGGCTCGCAAGTGCTCTGCATCACGCATTTAGCACAAGTCGCTGCCATGGCAGACCAACACCTCTACATTACGAAGTCGGAGACTGACGAACGGACGAAAACGAACGTGAGCGTACTCGACCGTCAACAACGGATTGACGAGCTCGGACGCATGATTGCCGGACCGCAGATGACAGAGTTGACGAAACAACATGTAGAGGAACTGCTCGACATGTCGTTGCAATTAAAACGGAAGTTCATTGAAGGGGTGTCTTAATTGATTACATTATGCATCGCGGACGACAATCGAGAAATCGTCGATTTGTTGACCCGCCAACTTGAGACCGAGACCGATTTGAAGGTCGTCGGGACCGCCTTTGACGGCGAGGCGTGCTTAGACGTCGTCAAGACACACCAACCGGACGTGTTACTACTCGACATCATCATGCCGCACTTGGACGGGATTGGCGTATTAGAACGCCTGCAAGATGAATTGGCCGACGCAAAGCCTGAGGTGATCATGCTCAGTGCGTTCGGGAAAGACGAAGTGACAAAACAAGCCGTTCAACTTGGTGCTTCATACTTTTTAGTCAAACCGTTCAATATTCAGCAATTGATTGCTAAGATTCGAGAATTGGCCGCCGGGTCGAATCGTGAGTTCGAGGCGATGTCGCCGGAAGAACTCGATATCTCACTCTTACTGCAACAGCTCGGGATCTCACCGCGCATCAAAGGATTCAAATATATTCGTCAAGCTGTCATCTACGTGCGCGAGCGACAAGAGTTGCTCGGCCTCATCACGAAGGAACTTTATCCGATGGTGGCCAAAGAGCATGAGACGACGTCGTCACGCGTCGAGCGGGCGATGCGTCATGCCATCAAGACGGCATGGGAGAACGGGATGCGCGACCATGAGATGTTCAACGGGCGACCGGAACGGGAACGGAGTCCTAAAAACTCCGAGTTCATCTCTTATTTTGTGACGTACCAGTCATTGAAGCAACAATGAAAGGTCAGGGGCTCCTCTGACTTTTCTTTTAGTTTGTTAAGGAAAGCGCTTGCAATTCAGCGCGAGCTTGTTATAATAAAGGTGTACCAAGTTACTTGGACGAGCGTCAGATGAACGCTTTCTAATCTGTTCCGGAACAGGTTAGAGCAAGAAATCATCTCGGACCGCTATCCGTTAATAGCTCAGAGGTGGGAACGACATCTCAAATCGCCTATACGTCCCGACGAGAGGTCGCGACGTTCGCTCATTCGCGAGGTGGTTCTGAATTCGATTCGAAGCTAGGGATCGTTTCAGGGAAAACAAATCGTTCAGTTGACCAAAAGGAGTGTTGTCAACCGTTGAACAATTTATGGCAAGCGTTCGACTTCACGATGGATGGTTGGACATGACCCGATGAAAAACCGTTAGTAACTCGAATGGGTACGTTTCCGTTCACGCAAGACGGCAGTTACTAGTTTCTTTCAAACTTCTTCATTAAGAAGACCATTGGTGAATCATGTCACATGAAGTGCAGTAAGTTATGAGAGGAGATCATCCGTAGTGATCACAATTCAATATGAATAAAAAGGTTCCGCACTTGAAATGAAGTCAAGTTAGGGAACCTTTTTTTGTGCGTCCGGATGATTAAGAATCTATAGGGACTTTTCCAGTTTTTTTATCACGGTTGAAGATATAGCCTGCGACGAACCCGATCCCGCCCATGGCGATCAACAATCCGAACGTCCCTTGTAGCATCGAAGCGGCCGCGACCGATTCAATCCATGAGAACGGGGCGCTCGTTTTCAAGAAGAAACTGTCACGTAACAGCTTGATTCCATACACACCGAGCAGGCCAGGGACGATTAGGATTAGAAGCGCGATGACTCGCATAGTATCTCCTCCTTTTCCACTCATTATTTTAACAGAAAAGGGGCGGCCCGACACGGTCTTTTTACGGCAGTTGCGAAACGTGACGGGTTTCAGTAGCATGAATGCAGATAGAGAAATGGGGGAATGGTTCAATGAAGAAACGACTGCTCATTGTCGGGGCCGGAAAAGGCGGCACGGAAGTATTGAAGATGTTGCTCGATTCGCCGCTCGTGCGGATCGTCGCGGTCGTCGATTCGGCCGAATCGGCCGAGGGGCTGAAGCTTGCACGAAGTCGGGGAATTCGAGTCGAACGTGACTGGCGCGATTGTGCGGGAAAACAAGTGGACTTCGTCATCGAGACGACGGGGAAAAATGAGACGTTCCATGAATTGAAGGCACACTTCACGGAGGCGGTCGTCTTACCGGGTGAGTTCATCCGCGTCGTGGTCGAGCGGTTGCAACAGAATCAACAGATGCTCGAGGCGATCATCGATTGCACGAGCGAAGCGATCTCGGTGGCGGACCATCACGGCAATACGATTTTAATCAACCCGTCCTATACGCGTCTTACAGGATTTAAGAAAGAGGACGTCGTCGATAAGCCGGCGACGGCCGATATCGGGATGCAAGAGAGCGTGCATTTAAAAGTGTTGTCGACCGGTAAAGGCGTCCGCGACATTCGGATGCAAATCGGCGCGACGCGGCGTGACATCCTCGTCAACGCCGAACCGATTATCGTGGAAGGGAAGCTACGGGGTTCTGTCGGGGTCATCCGAGACGTCTCGCAACTTCGGGCGCTCCGTGACGAACTGCAAGAAGCGAAGACACGGATTCGAAACCTGGAAGCGAAGTATCGGTTTTCAGACATCATCGCCACGAGCGATGCGATGCGCTTCGTCATCGAACAGGCCCGTCTCGCAGCGCTCACACCGGTGACCGTGCTGATTCGGGGTGAGTCCGGTACGGGCAAAGAACTGTTCGCCCATGCCATCCACGGTGAGTCGCCGCGAAAGTATAAAAAATTCGTTCGCGTCAACTGTGCCGCCATCTCACCGACGTTGCTCGAGAGTGAGCTATTCGGTTATGAGGACGGGGCGTTCAGCGGGGCGAAGCGTGGCGGGAAGGTCGGATACTTCGAGGAAGCGGACGGAGGGTCGCTTTTCTTAGACGAGATCGGGGAGTTGCCGCTCGACGTGCAAGTCAAACTGCTCCGTGTCCTCCAAGAGCATGAAGTCGTCCGTGTCGGTGGGACGAATGCGATTCCGGTCGACGTCCGAATTATCGCGGCGACGAACGCGGACCTTGAACAAAAAGTGGCCGACGGCTCGTTCCGTGAAGACTTGTATTATCGGATCAATCGCATGCCAATCTATATTCCGCCGCTTCGGGACCGATTGGAGGAGATTCGACCACTCGCAGAACGAATCATCCGTAAATTGAATCAAGAATATGGACGGAGCGTGCACGGAATCGAGGCGGAGGCGATCGAGTTGCTAAAAAGCCAGTACTGGAAAGGGAACGTCAGGGAGCTCGAAAACGTGCTCGGTCGGGCGATGATCTACATGTCGAATAACGATCAAGAAATCGCGCCGCATCATCTTCAACTCGCCCCGCGCCGAACGGTGACAAAACAAACGGACACGGCGACACTCCAAGAATCGGTCGCCCGCTATGAGCGTGATTTGATTGAGCGGGCAATCGAAGAGGCCGACGGGAACAAGTCCGAAGCGGCACGACGTTTACACATTTCGATTCGGACATTGTATAATAAGCTTGACCTTATGCAATAAATTACCTGCAATAAAATGCATGGTATGAAATAAAATGCATGATGAACGACAGTTTAAAGCGCTTTCAATATTGGAACGTAAATTGCATAGATATAGATGAAGCATCGTTAGGGGGGACACGTATGAATTTTGAACGGATGCTCGCAAAGGCGAAGCAGTTGGACGGATGTACCGTCTCGATAGCCGGAGCTGCTGACGTGGAAGTGATTCGGGCGGTCAAGCTCGCAACCGATCACGGTCTATCGCGGTTCATCTTGATTGGGGATGCCCGTGAGATTAAGCGTTTATGTGATGACGAAGGCATCGACGAGGCGGCCATCGACATTTTGCATGTGAAAGGTGAGGCGGACGTTGCAAAGCGCGCGACACTCGCCGTCAAAAATGGTGAGGCCGACGTGCTCATGAAAGGGATGGTTGCGACGTCAACGTTCATGAAGGCGGTGCTCAGTCGGGAGACGGGTCTTCGGACGAGCAGAACGCTCAGTCATGTCGCCTTGTTCCAAATCCCGAACCGTGAGCAGTTGATCGGGGTGACCGATGCGGCCATCCATATCGCCCCCACGCTTGAGGAGAAAGTGGACATCATCCACAACGCCGTCGGGGCGATGCGAGACATCGGTTACGAGTCGCCGAAAGTCGCAGCTATCGGCGCTGTTGAAGTCGTCAACCCACAGATGACGGCGACGGTCGATGCGGCCTTGCTCACACAAATGAACAGGCGCGGCCAAATCAAAGGCTGTGTCGTCGACGGACCACTCGCCCTCGACAATGCCGTCGACATGGTCGCGGCCAAACAAAAAGGGATTGACAGCGATGTTGCCGGCCAAGCCGATTTATTGCTCGTACCCTACATAGAGGTCGGCAACGTCCTTTATAAGTCAATCATGTACTTCGCGGGGGCAAGCGTGGCAGCCATCGTCGTCGGCGCCACCGCCCCTGTTGTCTTGACGAGCCGGGCCGATACGGCCGAGGCCAAGCTATACTCGCTCGCTTTCGCATTGTTGCACGCAAAAAACTAACCACTTCCTAGGAGGAATCACCCATGATGGAAACTAATATCGAACCACGTTTTCGGATCTTTGACGTCTTGCAAGCGGAGGACTACGAACAAATCGTCTTTTGCCAAGATCAAGCGTCAGGCTTGAAGGCGATTATCGCGATTCACGATACGACACTCGGACCTGCTCTCGGTGGGCTGCGCATGTGGAACTATGACTCGGAAGAGGCGGCGCTAACAGACGTGCTCCGACTCGCTAAAGGGATGACGTATAAGAACGCGGCTGCCGGTTTGAACCTCGGCGGCGGTAAAGCGGTCATCATCGGCGATGCGAAGACGGACAAGTCCGAGGCGCTGTTCCGGGCGTTCGGGCGTTACGTCCAGTCGCTTAGTGGCCGTTATATCACGGCCGAGGACGTCAATACGTCCGTGGCCGACATGGACTTCATCCACATGGAGACGGATTATGTGACCGGCGTCAGCCCGGCGTTCGGCTCAAGCGGCAACCCGTCGCCGGTGACGGCGTATGGCGTATATCGTGGCATGAAAGCGGCAGCGAAGTGGAAGTTCGGTTCGGACTCACTCGCAGGTAAGACGATTGCCGTTCAAGGAGTCGGCAATGTCGCGTATAACTTGTGCCGCCACCTTCATGAAGAAGGCGCTCACTTGGTCGTCACGGATATCAACGAAGAGGCGCTCAAACGGGCCGAGACAGACTTCGGGGCAACGGTCGTCAAACCAGATGAGATTTACGCGGTCGAGTGCGACATCTTCGCACCTTGCGCGCTCGGGGCGGTCATCAACGACAAGACGATTCCAAAGCTGAAAGCCAAGATTGTCGCCGGCGCGGCGAACAACCAGCTCGCTGAGGACCGTCATGGGGACGTATTAGAAGAGCAAGGGATCCTCTACGCACCGGACTTCGTCATCAATGCGGGCGGGGTCATCAACGTCGCGGACGAACTCGAAGGGTACAACCGAGAACGGGCGATGAAGAAAGTCGAGCTCATCTACGACAACATGATGCGCGTCTTCGAAATCGCAGAGCGCGACGGTGTGCCGACCCACGTGGCGGCAGAGAAGATGGCGGAGGAGCGGATCGCGATGATGTCTCGTTCACGCAGTCAGTTCTTGAAAGTCGAGAAAAGCTTGCTTGGGGGACGCTGATATGGCACGTCAACTCATCCTCGCCATCAACCCTGGGTCGACGTCGACGAAAGTCGGCTTGTTCGACGGTTCAGACGAGATATTGACGAAAACGGTCCGACACGGAGAGGACGTCACCAGATTGTCACTTCCAGACCAACTGCCCTACCGGGAACGAGAAGTTCAGGCCGTCTTGACCGAGGCCGGCATCGCAGGCGAACAGTTGTCTGCGATCGTCGGCCGCGGCGGCTTGCTCGCGCCGATGCCGTCTGGTACGTACGAAGTCAACACCCTTATGCGGGAGGACTTGACGAGCGGGCGCTTCGGCATGCACGCCTCGAACCTAGGCGGCTTGATCGCCTATAAGCTTGGCAACGCCTCGAACGTACCGAGCTTTATCGTCGACCCGGTCGTCGTCGATGAGCTCCAGCCCGTGGCACGTCCGACCGGGATTCCGGAAATCGAACGTCGCAGCATCTTTCACGCCTTGAACCAAAAAGCGGTCGGGAAACGATTCGCCACAGAAAATGGAAGCGATTACAAATCGTTGAACTTGATTATCGCCCATCTCGGGGGAGGGATCACAGTCGGGGCCCACGCACGGGGACAGGTCATCGATGTGAATAACGGTCTCGACGGAGACGGACCGCTCGCGCCAGAGCGAGCCGGCTCGATTCCTGTTGGACAGGTGATAGAACTATGTTATAGTACCAGGTATAAAGAAACGGAGATGAAACAGAAAATCGTCGGTCGCGGTGGACTCTATGCGCACCTTGGCACGTATGACGCGATTGAAATCGAGGAACGCGTGACGACGGGAGACGAACAGGCATCCCGGCTTTACGAGACGATGGCATATCGGGTCGCCCAAGAGATTGCCAAGCATGGGGCGACGCTCTTCGGGGAAGTCGATGCGATCATCCTCACGGGAGGAATCGCTTATTCCGAGTGGTTGACCGACTATATTAAACAGCGGGTCAGTTACCTCGCACCCGTTTACGTCTATCCGGGCGAAGATGAGCTGAAAGCGCTCGCTGAAGGCGCGCTTCGAGCCATCCGCCAAGAAGAAGCAGTTCGACAATATGAGGGGGATACACATGGCACGAGAATTTGAAGTCGTCGTCATCGGCGGCGGGCCGGGCGGATATGTGGCTGCCATCAAGGCGGCCCAGGCCGGGAAAAAAGTGGCAATCGTGGAAGCGTCAAAACTCGGGGGGACATGCCTACATAGAGGATGCATCCCGACGAAAGCGTTGTTGAAAGCCGCCCACGTCTATCAGACCGCGAAACACGGGGCGGCGTATGGCGTCGAGACCGGGACGGTCACGTTCAACCTCGAGCGGGCTCAGGCGTTCAAGCGTGACTTGGTCGCAGGACTTGAAAAAGGAATTGAACACTTGATGAAGCAAGGGAAGATTGAAGTGTTCCGCGGGAAGGCGTCCATCCTTGGACCGAGCATCTTTTCGCCGCAACCGGGGACGGTCGCGGTCGAGGACGAGACGGGTGAGTCTGAACTTATCTTACCGAATCAACTGATTATCGCGACGGGATCGATTCCACGTGAACTTCCAGGTCTGCCGTTTGACCACGAACGCATTTTGAACTCGGACGACTTGCTTCGGTTTGAACAGCTCCCGAGCTCAATCGCAATCGTCGGTGGTGGCGTCATCGGGGTCGAATGGGCATCGATGCTTGTCGACCTCGATGTTGACGTGACGTTGATCGAAGTCGGAGAGCGTCTGCTCCCACTCGAAGATAAAGCCGTTTCGCGTGAAGTCGAACGGTTGCTCAAAAAACGCGGTGTCCGCGTGAAGAAGAACGTGACGGTCGACCCGGAACAGACGACGGTCAAAACGGACGGTGTCGAGTTGGTCGTCGGAGAAGAGACGCTCGCTGTCGACCGTGTGCTCGTCTCTGTCGGGCGCGTCGCGAACACGGAACACCTCGGATTACAGAACACGTCAATCGTCGTCGAGAACGGCGTCATCCAAGTCGATGCGCAATATCGGACGAAAGAACGACATATCTTTGCCATCGGTGACTGTATCGGTAAATTACAGCTCGCTCACGTCGCCTCGGCTGAAGGTGTCAAAGCCGTCGAGACCATCCTCGGTCACGAGCCGACGCCGCTCGACTATGACTTGATTCCACGTTGCGTCTACGGCGTTCCTGAAGTCGCATCGGTCGGTTTGACCGAAGAGGCGGCGAAAGCGTCAGGTCGCAACGTCAAGACGGGCACATATCGCTTCAACGGACTCGGTAAGGCGCGAATCGAAGGGCAGGCGGACGGCTTCGTAAAGCTCGTCTCGGATGAAGAGACGGATGATTTGCTCGGAGTCCATATCGTCGGACCGAAAGCGACCGAATTGATCACGGAAGGCGGTCTTGCCCTTGTCTTGAACGCGACGGCATGGGAGATGGGCCAGCTCGTCCATCCACACCCGGCATTGAGCGAGGCTTTCCAGGAAGCGGCACTTGCCGTAGACGGCTTACCGATTCACGCCTAAGGAGGAAACGAAAATGGAACAAATGACAGTGAATTCATATGAAGAACTCGGCCTCTCGAAACAAGATTTGGTTGCGATGTTCGAGACGATGGTCCGAGCACGTAAAATCGATGAGCGGATGTGGAAGTTGAATCGTGCCGGGAAAATCCCGTTCGTCGTCTCATGTCAAGGGCAAGAGGCGGCCCAAGTCGGTGCGGCGTTCGCACTCGAGAAAGGGACTGACTATATTTTGCCGTATTACCGCGATGTCGCGGTCGTCCTGCATTTTGGGCAAACGGCACGAGACCTGATGCTGTCGGCGTTCGCGAAAGCGGAAGACCCGAACTCGGGCGGGCGTCAAATGCCGGGTCACTTCGGCTCGAAACAACATCGGATCGTGACGGGATCGTCACCGGTCACGACGCAAGTCCCCCACGCGGTCGGCGTCGCGCTTGCAGCAAAACTGAAAAAAGAAGAACTCGTGACGTTCGTCTCGTTCGGGGAAGGCTCGTCGAACCAAGGCGACTTCCATGAAGGTGCGAACTTCGCCGGCGTCCATAAATTGCCGGTCATTCTGTTCTGTGAGAACAACAAGTATGCCATTTCGGTACCTTTGTCGAAACAGCTCGCCTGTGAGCGTGTCTCGGACCGGGCGAAAGGTTACGGGATGCCGGGCGTGACGGTTGACGGGACCGACCCGATCGCGGTGTACGCGGCGGTGAAGGAAGCACGTGCACGTGCCCTGCGCGGTGAAGGACCGACGCTCATCGAAGCTGAAGTCGAACGTCTCGTCCCGCACTCGTCCGATGACGATGACAAGGCGTATCGTTCGGTCGAAGAGTTGGCCGACCTGAAGCATCGGGACGGAAACCAGCTGTTCCGCGCCCGTTTGATTGAAGATGGTATCGCGACTGAAGAAGAGCTCGCGTCCATCGAATCGAACGTCGATACGGAAGTGAACGAGGCGACGGCGTATGCGGACAAAGCACCGTATGCATCACCGGAATCGACGATGGATCACGTGTACGAGGAGGATAACTGATGAAAACGTTTATTGAAGCGATCAATGAAGCGATTCATGAAGAGATGGAGCGTGACGAGAACGTCTTCGTTCTCGGCGAAGACGTCGGGGTCCGCGGCGGTGTGTTCCGGGCGACGCAAGGATTGATTGAAAAGTACGGTGAAGACCGCGTCATCGATGCTCCGCTTGCCGAGAGTGCGATTGCGGGCGTCGGCATCGGGGCGGCCATGTATGGGATGCGTCCGATCGCCGAGATGCAGTTCGCGGACTTCATCATGCCGGCTGTGAACCAAATCGTCTCGGAAGCGGCGAAAATCCGATACCGTTCAAACAACGATTGGACTTGCCCGATGGTCATCCGAGCTCCGTTCGGCGGCGGCATTCACGGTGCCCTCTATCACTCGCAGTCCGTCGAAGGCATATTCAACTCGACGCCAGGACTCAAAGTCGTCATCCCGTCTGACCCGGTTGATGCGAAAGGGTTGCTCAAAGCGGCGATTCGTTCGAATGACCCGGTCCTCTTCTTCGAGCACAAACGGGCGTACCGACTTTTAAAAGCTGATTTGCCGTCTGAAGACTATACGGTCGAAATCGGTAAAGCGGCCGTCAAACGTGAAGGTGACGACATCACCATCATCACGTATGGCCTCTGTGTCCACATGGCACAAGAAGCGGCGAAGACGCTCGAGTCTGAAGGGATTAGCGCACATATCCTCGACCTTCGGACCGTCTATCCGCTCGATCAGGCCGGGATTATCGAAGCCGTCAAGAAGACGGGGAAAGTGCTCCTCGTCACGGAAGACAACAAAGAAGGAAGCATCATCGGCGAAGTCGCAGCCATCATTGCCGAGAAGGCGCTGTTCGAGCTCGACGCACCGATTGAGCGGTTGGCTGGTCCGGACGTTCCGGCGATGCCATACGCCCCGCCGATGGAGAAATTCTTCATCGTCTCGCCTGAAAAAATTGCGGAGCGGGCACGTCAGCTCGCTGCGTTTTAAGGAGGGCTATTATGGAACAGACGATTAAAATGCCACAGCTCGGTGAAAGTGTGACCGAAGGAACGATTACGACGTTTCTCGTCAAACCAGGGGACCGTGTCGATGAATATGAACCGCTAGCAGAAGTCATGACGGATAAAGTAACGGCCGAGATTCCAGCGACGAGTGCCGGTGTCATCAAAGAAATCCTCATCGGCGAAGGGGATACTGTCGCAGTCGGCACGCCCGTCCTCGTCATGGAAGTCGAAGCTGCCGTGCAAGAAGAACCGGTTCAAGAAGCATCAACAAAAGAAGCGGTCGTGGAAACTTCGGTTACAGAGGGACGTGCCAAAGCCGTGACGGCCTCGTCGGCGCGCAAACCGAGCGGGAACGGCCGCTTCTCTCCGGCCGTCATCCGCTTGGCGAACGAGAACGACATCGATTTGAATGAGCTCGATGGATCAGGACTCGGAGGACGGATCACACGGAAAGACGTGCTCCGTTACTTATCGGAAGGACGTCCTGCGAAGTCAGGGGCCACCCAAGCGCCGCTACAAGAGACGATGGTTCAACAAAAGCTTGATGTGCCGACTGAAGCCGAAGCGGTCAAAGAAGCGCCGCCTGCGCCAGCACCTGCACCGGAAACGTCATCTGATCGGGTCGAGATGATTCCGACAGCGGGCGTTCGCCAAGCGATCGCCACCAACATGGTCCGCTCGAAACACGAGGCCCCGCATGCGTGGCTCATGATTGAAGTCGATGTGACAAATCTCGTGGAAGCACGCGCCAAATTGAAAGATGAATTCTTTAAACAAGAGGGCGTCAAGTTGACGTTCATGCCGTTCTTCATGAAGGCGGCTGTCGAAGCGCTCAAGAAGTATCCGATGATGAACTCGGAATGGGCAGGCGATCACATCAAAGTGCATAAAGACATCCATTTATCGGTCGCCGTGGCGGCAAATGATGCGTTATACGTCCCGGTGATCAAACACGCGGACGAAAAGAACATCAAAGGGCTCGCCGTCGCCTTACAAGCCGTCGCGTCGCGTGCTCGCACGAACCGCCTGAGTGCGAACGAGATGCGAGGCGGCACGTTCACGATCAACAACACGGGGGCGTTCGGTTCCATTCAATCGGCACCGATTTTGAACTACCCGCAAGCGGCCATCCTCTCGGTCGAGTCGATCGTGAAACGTCCGGTCTGGGTGAACGGTATGTTCGCGGCCCGCGACATCGTCAACTTATGTATGTCGGTCGACCACCGCGTGCTCGATGGCCTCGTCGCTGGTCAGTTCTTACAGGCGATGAAACAGTCACTCGAGTCGATTGACCCGAACACGTCTAGCGTTTATTAATGAAAAAAGAGATGGTCCTTTGTCAGCGTGACATCGGACACATCTCTTTTTTTTACAGCGAACGCTCAATCAACCGTTCCACATCTTGTTGAATCCGTCCACTTGTCAGGTCGCTGACGTCGTAGCTGAGGCGATGCGTTGACTCGTCCGTTCCTGTCAAGTCGGCGAACAGGCTTCCTAAATTGTGTACGCTCTTGTCGACTTGAATCAATACGTCGAGTGACGTCTCGTCTTGCAACAGGACGACTTCAAGTTCATCGAGCTTACGTCCAAAACGAGTCCCGTTTGGGGAATATTCGAGCTCTTGGGCGATCGGCAGGCGGCCGGAACGGTGACGGGCCGGCAACATCTCCGTGTCGGCCTTCTTCAAGCGGAAGCCGATGGCGTCGATGGCGTCGAGGACGGTTTGTTGCGCACGGTTCGGTTTGACGACGATGGCGTCCTCATCTTTCGGGTCGACGGCTTGCGCGATGTCGAGTCCGGTCTCGATCCATGATTTGGATTGGCTGACGGATAACGGCGTATTATACGGGACGTGTATCGTGAACGGAATCTCTTTCACTTCGTTCGGGCCGATTAAAAACGGCGCCTCGTTCAACGACACCTTCTCGATCGTGAACGTCGAGTACGTCGGTTTATCGTTCACCTCGTGCTTGTACAGCGTATTGAAGAAGATATAGATGCGGTCGACCGACTGTTCGACGTTCCCGCCTTTCACATGGACGACTCCGTTAAGCTGACCGCCTGGCTGACAGTTGCTGTCGGCGAGGCGCGTGTCGACGGTCGCGGCGCCGACCCCGATTGATGAAAGCAGTTTTTTGAACATGGTACTTCCTCCTTTGACGTTTGCACGGCTTCGTGTAATAGTATGTACGGATGAACGAATTGAAAAGTTCCGAAACTAATCAAAAAGGAATGATTGAAGTGGAATACGCACAATTAGTGGACCGCCTGAAGACGGCAATCGATCGCGAAGAGCTGGTCACGGCGACGATCAGTCAGCCTCGGTCGAAATCGAGCGACTTGCGACGCGTCAAACTGAAGCCGGTCTTGTTGAAAGAGACATATCATATACAGTTTGAGTACCAATATGAGCGGGTGATGAAACATAAAAATTTACAGCGGGATGAAGCGATGCAAGAACTCGTTGCGCTGCTCGATTCGTTCCGCCAAGGACAGTTCCAATTGAAGTCCTCTGATGTTCAATTCCAATTGTCTAAGAAGTTCAAAGTGACGTTCAAAGAGCGTCAGACGACGGCAAAACAAGTCCAGTTGACCCATAACCGCGAAAAACAGTACGTGTTGCCGTTACATGAGCCGGTACCTTTCCTCATCCGCCTCGGCGTGCAGTCAGAAGACGGGAACGTGAAACGACAAAAGTATGATAAGTTCAAGCAAATCAATCGTTTCCTCGAATTCATTGAGGACTCGATTAAACATTTGCCGACGGACCGGACGATTCGCATTCTCGATTTCGGCTCAGGCAAATCGTATTTGACGTTCGCCCTTTACCATTTCCTTCATGAAATGAAAGGGTATGACGTTCACATCACGGGCCTCGACTTGAAGAAAGAAGTCATCGAGGAGTGTGCCGGGATTGCCCGTGATTTAGGATACGAGCGGCTCGAGTTCCTTGTCGGGGACATCAACGAGTATGAGGGCGAATCCGCGGTCGACATGGTCGTGACGCTCCATGCTTGCGACGTCGCGACGGACATGGCGCTCGCACGGGCCGTCCGGTGGGGGGCGCAAGTCATCTTGAGCGTCCCGTGCTGCCAGAAAGAGTTGAACCGTCAGCTCGATGCAAAGCCGTTAGACGTGATGCTCCAGCACGGGCTGATCAAAGAACGGTTCGCCTCACTCGCGACCGACTCGATTCGCGCCGAGTTGCTCGGCTTTGTCGGATATGAGGCACAGCTGCTCGAATTCATCGATATGGAACATACACCGAAGAATATCCTGATTCGGGCATTTTTGACAAACCGGGAGGCGTCGGCAGAAGAGCGGGCCCGTTATATGGCGTTCAAATCGCTGCTCGGGGCTGACCCGTTCCTCGAACGGGAATTGAGCGATAGACTTGTTTTCCCGGCCAAAGAAGACGTAAAATGAGAAAGAACAGATGCCAGAAAGGGGAAACGATATGGATTTTCAATTATACTTCCAAGATGTAGTCGAACAGGCACGAAATGAGGTTCGCACCGCAGGATATACAGAATTAACGACACCAGAGGAAGTCGATGCCGCCCTCAAAAAAGAAGGGAAGACGCTCGTCCTCGTCAACTCGGTATGTGGTTGTGCCGGTGGGATTGCCCGTCCGGCGGCGGCTTATGTCAACAAGATGGAAGGGACGAAACCGGATCACTTCGTGACCGTCTTTGCTGGTCAAGACCGTGAAGCGACGGATCGGGCTCGCGAGTATTTTGAAGGATATGCTCCGTCATCACCTTCAATCGCGTTGCTTGAGGACGGCAACATCGTCACGATGGTCGAACGCAGCACGATCGAGTCGTCGACAGCGGAAGAACTCGTCGACCAACTTCAAACGTTGTTCGATATTTATTACGCATAACGGACAAGCGCAGAGGCACCGCCTTTGCGCTTTTCGCTAAGAAAGGAACCGATTCGATGGAACCAGTCGTTAAGATTATGAGCGAAGCCGAGTATACGATTGCGTTATCACGCGGTGAAATCAATGAACCGATGCTTCAATCGGAAGGATATGTCCGCTGTTGTACCCCGCAGCAGATCGGGCAATATGTGCGCCGTTATTACCCGAATGAGCGGGTCGTCCTCGTCTCGTTCCATGTCGGGCGTTTGGGGAGCTTGTTGCATTACGAGATGGATGAAGACGGCGAACGCTATCCGCACGTCTACAGTGCGATTCCAATCACCTCGGTCAAACGCGTCCAACCGTATGGCTCGCGAGACAACGGTACGGTCACTTATTTTGCTTACGAGCGAATGTGACCGTATTTTTTTGTCGTTTATGCATGAATATGCTTTACAAGTTATAATTATGTGTATATAGTGGTTGAAGGACAAGTCAGACATATGAAGAGTCAAAGAACGATTGAGGCATATTCACATATATGTCATAATTTTGTTAATGTTCTGATTATTTCATCTCAATGGAGAAGGGAACGATGATCATGAAAAAAGGTTTTCTAGCATTATGTATCGCAAGCCTCGCGGCTTTCTCGGTCGCCTGTGGCGCCGACGTCAACGAGGGAGGCTCTTCTTCTGGAGGCGACGAGGATAAAGTGCTCGTCATGGGTACGAGCGCAGACTACTTCCCGTACGAGTTCGTCGACACGGCGAACGGGGACGAGATTGTCGGATTCGATATCGACATCGCCAAACAAGTCGCTGAAAACATGGGGTATGAACTAAAGATTGAAGATATGGACTTCGGCAGCCTCCTCGGAGCGCTCAACGCCGGTCGTGTCGACTTTGTCATGGCGGGGATGACACCGACGGAAGAGCGGAAAGAGAACGCGGACTTCTCAGACATTTACTTCACAGCGAAGAACTTGATCTTGTCAAAAGGAGATGCCATTCAGTCGCTTGAAGACTTAGACGGCAAACAAGTCGGCGTCCAGCTCGGGTCGATTCAAGAAGGCATCGCCAAAGACCAAATCCCGGGGGCGGAAATCGTCTCGTTGAACAAGATTCCGGAAATCATTCAAGAAATCAAGACGGGCCGCATCGATGCGATGGTCATCGAGGACACGGTCGCGAAGAAATACTTAGATCAAGACAGCGAACTGTCGACGTTTGAAATCGTTGACGAAGAAGAAGCGGGATCGGCCGCGGCTTTCCGCAAAGACGATGAACTGCGCAATCAGTTCAATGAAGAGTTGAATAAGTTGATTGAGAGCGGAGAAATCGAGAAGTTGGCTCAAAAATGGTTTGAAGAAGAAGCCGCACCAGCGGAATAATTCATGTACGAGGCTGACTGGAATATCGGTCAGCCTTTTTTAGGAGGAACTCACAATGGATTTTAGTCGGATTTATGATTCAATCCCTTACATTTTAGAAGGGATTCCGGTCATGTTCCAAGTCGTGCTCGTCTCGGCATTGTTCGGAATCACACTCGGGATCGTGATCGCTACGTTTAAGATTATCCCGAACCGGTTCGTCAATTTCATCGGACATGCGTATACGGCCGTGTTCCGTGGGACGCCACTCATTTTACAACTGGCGATCATCCACTTCGGTCTCCCGCAGTTGACAGGCTTCATCACGACACCGTATCAATCGGCCGTCATCGCCTTCTCGCTCAACTCGGCGGCCTATATCTCGGAGATTATCCGAGCCGGGATTCAAGCCGTCGATAAAGGGCAATGGGAAGCGTCTGACGCACTCGGCGTACCTTATGTCAAACAGCTTCGGTCAATCATTTTGCCGCAGGCGTTCAAGAATATCCTACCGGCGCTCGTCAATGAGATGATTACACTCACAAAAGAATCGGCGCTCGTCTCGACAGTCGGAGTGCTCGACATCATGCGTCGCGCCCAAATCGTCGGTGGGCAAAAGGCGATCTACTTCGAACCGCTTCTGTTCGCTGGTGTGATATACTTTACGATAGTGATGGTGTTGACGTATCTCGGTCAGCGCCTTGAAAAACGGCTTAGAAAGAGTGATGGCAGATGATTCAAGTTAACGATTTATACAAACAGTTTGGTGAGTTAGAAGTATTGAAAGGCATCACGACGACGATTGAGCGTGGCGAGGTCGTCGCCGTCATCGGCCCTTCCGGTTCAGGGAAGTCGACGTTCCTTCGTTGCCTCAACATGTTAGAGGTCCCGACGTCCGGGACGGTCGTTGTCGATGGGTTCGAATTGACGAAAAAGGGTGCCAACGTCGCCAAGGCGCGCCAAAACATCGGGATGGTGTTCCAACAGTTCAACTTGTTCCCGCACATGAACGTGCTCGACAACTTGACGTATGCGCCAATCAACGTCTTGAAGGTGAGCAAGGCCGAGGCGGTCGAACGGGCGAAGAAGTTGCTCGAGCGGGTCGGTTTATCTGAAAAAATAAACGCTTATCCGAGCCAACTGTCCGGTGGTCAAAAACAACGGGTCGCCATCGCCCGTGCACTCGCGATGGAACCGAACGTCATGTTGTTCGATGAGCCGACGTCTGCGCTTGACCCAGAGATGGTCAACGAAGTACTCGACGTCATGAAAGGACTCGCCGAGACGGGAATGACGATGTTCGTCGTCACACACGAGATGGGCTTCGCACGTGAAGTCGCGGACCGTGTCCTCTTCCTCGATGAAGGGATTTTGATGGAGGAAGGTAAACCCGCGGACCTGCTCTTCAACCCGCAGACCGACCGGGCGAAGCGTTTCTTAGAGAAAGTCTTGTAAGTGAACCGTTCCAGCTGACACCAGTTAAGGGAGGAATCATGATGAAGATTACGTACTATGGCCATGCAACTGTGTTATTCGATATGGATGGGGTGAATGTCCTCATCGACCCGTTTTTGACGAGCAACCCGCACACGGACGTCGATCCAGCGACCGTACCGGCTGACTATATCTTGCTCACCCACGCCCATTTCGATCACATCGAGGACGTGGAATTGATCGCAAACAAGACCGGGGCGACAATCGTCGCGACCCACGAGCTCGCCACGTATTATGAGAAGAAAGGCTTCTCGGTCCACGGGATGAACATCGGCGGTGGCAACGCCTTTCCGTTCGGCCGTGTGACGATGACGCAAGCGTTTCACAGCTCCAGCCTCGACATGGGCGACACCCCGGTTTACATGGGCATGCCAGGGGGTTTCATCATCGAGACGAACAGCTTGACCGTCTATCATGCAGGTGACACGGCCCTGTTCTCCGACATGAAGCTGTACGGGGAGCGGTTTGAAATCGATGTCGCCTTCCTCCCGATCGGGGACAACTTCACGATGGGACCGACGGACGCGCTCGACGCGGCGCATTGGCTACAAGCCAAACGGGTCGTCCCGATTCATTTCGACACGTTCCCGCCAATCAAACAAGATGCCCGGGCATTCTGTGACCAGTTGCATCAACGCGGTCTCTTGATTGAACCAAACGCGACGATTGAGATTTGATGCAATCGAACGAGGTGATTGACGCGACGGAACGCTTCGTCGCGGAACTTCACGGAAACGATCATACCGGACACGACGTCGCCCACCTCGAACGGGTGAGGCGACTGGCCGAAGTGCTCTCTGACGGACTAGCGGTCAACCGACTCGTCGTGACGCTTGCGGCTCTCTTGCATGACGTCGAAGACCGTAAGCTCGGTCGGGAAGCGGGACTCGTGAAACGTCATCTGGATTCACTCGACGTGTCAGACGCGTTGCGCCAACACGTCTTGGATGTCATTTCGGAGACGTCATACTCAAAAGGTTCGGCGCCGTCCTCGCTGGAAGCGGCAATCATCCAAGACGCCGATCGGCTCGATGCGATGGGGGCGATCGGCATCGCCCGGACGTTTCAATACGCCGGTGCGAGCGGCACCGCGTTATATGGAGAATCGAGCGCAATCTCACATTTTCATGAGAAATTGCTTCGGCTTCTTGACGGCATGCATACGGAGGAAGCGAAACGAATCGCGCGTGCACGCCATACGTTCCTCCTGACATTTTTGGAACGGTTCGAGGCGGAATGGAACGGAAGCGACATATGAAATGGCCGAGGAGCTCCTCGGCCATTTATTGTTAGAATGGATGTTTATTGAGCCAGTGACCGCCATCGAGCGAGATGCATTCCCCGTTCAAATAACGCATCTCATCCGACGTCATCCAAAACGCCAAGTCGGCAATCTCTTCAGGTGTGCCGAAGCGGCCGAGCGGGACGTTCCGTCGGATGCGTTCCACTTCCTTTACGTGGACCGCGAGTTTACCGGCGCCGCCCGTCCGTTCAATCGGTCCCGGGCTAATCGCGTTAATGCGCGCGCCGAACTGATAGCCCCATTCCACCGCGAGCGTCCGCGTCAAATTGAGGACACCGGCTTTCGCGGCGGCGCTCGGTGCGACACCGGCCCCGGCCTGCCAGGCGTAGGAGGCGACCATGTTGATGATTGAGCCGTCGCGTATCTGTTCAGCTTCCCAATGTTTTCCGAGCGCATGCGTGCAGTTGAACGTGCCGTTTAAGACGATGTCGATGACGCTCGTCCAACCGTTCGGCGTCAAGTCGAGCGTCGGACAAACGAAGTTACCGGCGGCGTTGTTCACGAGCGCATGCACCGGTCCGTAGGAGTCGATGATGCGTTCAAGTGCCTGCTTGCATCCATCATAATCGCGGACGTCGTGCTGGACGGCCAACGCCTGTCCAGTGTCGATCGCGTTCAGCTCGGCCATCGCCTCATCGAGCCGTTCTGCGTTTCGGCCGCTGATGGCCACGTTCCAGCCTTCTTGTTTGAACTTAAGCGCCATCGCTTTCCCCATACCGGACGACCCACCTGTAATCCAAATCGTTTTCATACATATTCCCCCTTTAAAAATGAATGGTCATTCATTTCTGTATTCTTGATGTGACGGGGAAATTCCTGCAATGAAAAAAGTGATGGTGTGCACCATCACTTGATTCGTTCATAATATGCAGAGCCTAGGGCACGGTCGATCCGATACATCGTGCCGGCAACTTTCTCACCCCAGTACGGGTCTGAAGCGTAATAGATGTTGATGCCTGTTTGTTTGTTCCCTGGGTACGGGCCACGCGCATACGCCCCGGTCACATACTTCTCGGCGAACAATCGTGACGCCGCATCGATGCTCGCCTCGACGGTCTCGAACGCCGCCGCGTTCCCGCTCGGGTCGTCATCGGTCGCCTTGAAGCCGAACAAGTTGAACTTGTCTCGGGCGATGGCCGACGTGCCGTAACTCGACTCGTGCCCGGCAACGGCGAGGAGGAACACGGCGTTGATGCCATGTTTCGCTTCTGCGTCCTTGAAGGCGGCACCTTTTCCTTTGAGCGGAGAGTCAGCGAGCGTCTCGAGAAAACGGTCTAGTTCAGCCGCTCCGTATGGGGCAGGTGTCTCGATTGAGGCGAATTGATACGGCGAGGCAAACACGTCGCGAACGTTCTCCGTATAATAGCGATCCGGCGCCGCCCCGCCGGCCGGTCCGACGAGAAACGTGCCGGCCAAAAAGTCGTTCGCCTCGACGGTGTGATACACGTCGCCGTCACGGACTTCATAGAATCCGCGTCGCTCGACGAGTGCGTCCGGATAGAGCGTCATGTTCGCGAGCGGCACATACACGTCCGCGCCTGAGATGCGCACCTTCAAATGGTCGTTCCCACGCTCAAGCAATCGCAATCGAGTACCTCCGGCCACGTACGACTGCCGCTCGGACAAGGCGGCGTCTTTAAAGAGGTAAGTGACCTCGTCCGTCGGCGTCACGGCGATACCGGAGCCGGTGAAGTCGATGACGTCACCATTGGGTCCGACGAGGGCGCGCTGTTCGCCTTGTTCCATATAGGCTCTTGCCTCATCGAGCGACTCGAACTGACGCGTCTCGGTCGTGCCGTCGACGTACATCTTGACCGTATACGTGCCGACGGAGCGTCCCTCGAGCCAAAGAAACCCAATGACGGCGATACCGAGGATGACGAGGGAAGGGAGGATTTTCTTCTGTTTTGTCTTCATGTTCCATCACTTCCAAACATAAGGATTGCCAAACACGCGAAACTAGTGAACAATTTTGTATGAGAAAGGGGGGGTTCGATGAAAATCGGGTCACGTACGCTGAAGACGGCCGTCGCCGCCGGGATCGCGATGCTCATCGCTGAGACGATTCATTTGGATTACTATGTGTTCGCAGCCATCATCGCCATTCTCAGTATTCAAGAGACGAGGAAGAAATCCTTCCGTGCCTCGTATGAACGGGTCATGGCGAGTTTGATCGCCATCGGCATGGGTGCGCTCATGTTCACGCTCCTCGGCTACTCACCGGCCACGCTTACGTTATATTTTGTCATGTTTATCCCGCTCGTACAACAGCTCAAACTGCAGGACGGGATGATCACGAGTGTCGTCATCTTGACGCATCTGTATACAGAAGGTCGATTCACGATCGAGTTGTTCATGAACGAATTACTGTTGATTGCGATCGGTGTCGGTGTCGGGCTCATCGTCAACATGTACATGCCGGCACTCGACCGGGAGATTGAACGCATCAAAGACAATATCGACCGGGCGCTCGCCGTGTATTTTTATGACATCGCGGCTTGTGTCGAGACAGGTATCTATAACGACCACGCCATGATGCTCTTGAAGACGCGCGATTATTTGAAGCAAGGAAAAGACCTCGCGCTTCGCCGGATGGGGAATTCGATCGGGAAACGGAACGAGGATATGGATTACCTCTACTTCCGGATGCGCGAGCGCCAGTATGACATCTTGAAACGAATCGTCGACAACGCCCGTGAGATCACGCTCGTCGTCGATGAGGCAAAACCGGTCGCGACGTTCCTCCGCCTTGTCGGGGACAATGTGAATGAGCGGGCCGACGCGTCGGCGTTCCTCCGTGAGCTCGATGCGACGATCGACCACTACCGAAAAAACGTACCCCTCCCCACGTCACGTGAGGAATTCGAGGTACGTTCGTCGCTGCTCAATATCTTGTCGGATGTGAAGAGCTACTTGATTTTAAAAGAGCGCTACATTCTGCTGTTAAAAGAACATGGCCATGCTCGAGAGCACCGTGCTGAGCAAAAAGATTGATACGATGACGACAACGCCGATTTGAATGATGCGCTGTCGTTTCTTTTGTTTATTTTTCATGTCGTTCCTCCATTACACGTTTGACCCCATTGTACAGAATGGAAAACGTTCGTGCAATCGTCATGAGTTTGGTATAATGACCTAGAAATGTTTGGATGGAGGGATGGTTTTTATGGTAAACGAGACACGCGTGCTCGACACGTTTTTAGGACTTGTCGGCATCGATTCAGAAACGAAAGAAGAAGCGGTCATCTGTGAGCACTTGAAAGCGGTGTTCACTGAACTCGGCTGTGACGTCTATGAGGATGACGCATCGACGAAGACAGATCATGCGGGGAACAACTTGATCATAACCGTTCCGGCTACGAAAGAAGGTGTCGACCCGATTTATTTCACGGCGCATATGGATACGGTCACGCCTGGTAAAGGCATCAAGACGAGTATCAAAGACGGCTACGTCATCACGGACGGGACGACGATCCTCGGGGCGGACGATAAGACCGGCCTCACGGCGATGATTGAGCTCGTGCGCGTGTTGAAAGAGGAAGCGATTCCGCACGGTCAAATCCAGTTCGTCATCACGGTCGGCGAAGAGTCGGGCCTTGTCGGGGCGAAAGTGCTCGATTTGTCTAAAATCGAAGCCAAGTTCGGTTTCGCGCTCGACTCGGACGGCCCGGTCGGGGACATCATCGTCGCCGCGCCGACACAGGCGAAAGTGAACGCACGGATTTACGGGAAGACGGCTCATGCCGGCGTCGCACCTGAGAAAGGGGTGTCGGCCATCCAAATCGCAGCGAAGGCGATTGCGAAGATGCCGCTCGGGCGGATTGATGAAGAGACGACGGCAAACATCGGACGGTTCGAAGGCGGTCGAGCGACGAACATCGTCTGTGATTACGTCGAGGTGTTCGCGGAGGCGCGTTCGCTCATCCAGGAGAAGATGGAAGCACAAGCGGACGCGATGAAGCAAGCGTATCTTGAGACAGCGGCCACTCTAGGTGGACGTGCGGAAGTCGACATCGACATCATGTACCCTGGCTTCAAGTTCGAAGAAGGTGACGAGGTCGTCGAAATCGCGAAAGCGGCGGCTGCTTCAATCGGCCGTCCGACGCGCATCCTTCACTCGGGCGGTGGATCCGATGCGAACGTCATCGCGGGAGGCGGCATTCCGACGGTCAACCTTGGCGTCGGCTATGAAGAGATTCATACGACGAACGAGCGGATGCCGCTCACAGAACTGTATAAAATCGTCGAGTACGTCGTCGAAATCGTCAAGCACGTCGCCACACCGAACAAGTAACCAAAAAAGAGCCGACATGACGTCGGCTCTTCGTATGTGTTCGTGCAATTATGCGGCGAACTCCAGCGACTCGAGAATAAGTTCATCGGTACAGTGAAGTTCTAGTGCTATGTCGTGAATGCGGATTGAGGTGCCTTCTTCTTGTTGATGTTTGCGATTCAACAAAGTCGCTCGTTCCCGAATCACTTGATAGACAGTGTCGGAATGGTCAACTGTTTTCATCACGGATCACATCCTTTTCAACGATTACGTTAAGTATAGCATGGAACGGTGTACAAGAAAGGACAAAATTATTTATGAAGTTACATTTTTTAGGAACTGGGTCAGGGATGCCTTCGAAACAACGGAACGTGTCCGGGCTCGGTTTGACATTACCGAAACAGACGTGGTTGTTCGATTGCGGCGAAGCGACACAGCATCAAATCCTCCATACGTCATTGAAGCCAAGGAAAGTGTCTGCTGTCTTTATCACCCATCTCCATGGCGACCACGTCTTCGGCTTGCCGGGTTTTTTATCGACGCGCTCGGCGCTCGCGGGGACGGACCCGCTCACGCTTTATGGGCCGAAAGGGATTAAGAAATGGCTCGAGATGACGCTGAACGTGACGGGGTCATATCTAGGGTATCCGTTGACCATCGTCGAGTATAGGGATGGAGACGAATTTCTCCAGGACGGTCATCGCGTCACGGTGAAAAAGCTCGAACACCGTTTTCCGTCGTACGGGTTCCGGATTGAGGCGCCGATTCGCCCAGGGACGCTCCTCGTCGACAAAGTGAAGGCGCTCGGCATCCCGAACGGGCCGATTTACGGTCAAATCAAGCAGGTTGAGACGTTCGAGTTTGAAGGGAAAACATACGCGTCTAAAGAATACGTCACAGAGCCAGTCACCGGGCCCGTCATCGCGATTCTTGGGGACACGGTGCCTTGTGAGAATGCGGAGCGGCTCGCCCGGGACGCAGATGTGCTCGTCCATGAGGCGACGTTCATGGAGGCCGAGGCAAAACTCGCCCGACAATACGGTCATTCGACGACGGTCGAGGCGGCAGCGCTCGCGAAGACGTGTCGTGTCGGTCAATTGATCGTGACACATATCTCGGCACGCTATCAAGGACGGGAGTCGGAGTTTAAGGCGGAAGTCGTCACGGCGTTCGGCAATAGCCACGTCGCGTCCGACTTTGATGAAATCATAGTGGGGGATTGATGTGACTATTCAACTTTACGTGTGGCTAGGGTTTCTCGTCATCAGCGTGTTGCTCGGCTTGCGCTTGAACCAGCTGAAAGAACCGGAACCGCGCTTCTTCTTAAAGTTCTTGTTCTACTCATTGCTCGGAATCGTCTCGTTCCCAATCGGCGGATTCCATATTCCAATCGGTTTTTTGTTATCTTTCTTGTTTTTCCCGAAACGGAACAGCCGTTACAAATGGTACGGGGCACTCGTCGGCTTCTTTTTCTTTATCGTGCTGTTGTTCGTCCCGCTGTTCGACCAATCTGAGTTTCGGGCCGAGTCGCAACAAATCGGGGCCGTCTCGATTCAAGATGATTCGTTTGACCAGATGACGAACCACATCTTGCGTCGGGTCAACGCGGAAGGGATTAAGCTCGACCGCAGCAAAATGGTGTTCACCCGGGACGGCGACTTGCAGTCACTCGAGTACTTGCTCCTCGTCGAACGTAGCAATTCGTTCCAACAGATTCGCATCACCTACGACGAATCGGGCGAATTGTCTTACCGGCAAGTCGATGAGTTGAACAAAGATTCAGGGCGTGCTTTTTTCGAAAAACTCGTCGACTTTGATCGCGTGTTAAATGCGGTCGGGGATACGGAGTGGCAAGACTTCGTGGACCAAGTGAACGCGCCGCTCGTCCAGCTCGCTTTCGACGGGCTGTACGACATGTATACGTATGAAAACGAGGCGATGTTCATGATTAACCGGGAAGGCCGCGTCGTCAAGTTTTGGCTCCAACGTGACCCGGTGCTTGCCAACAGCATCCAACTGTCGGGGCTCACCCGAGAAGGAAGGAGCACCGGAGAGCGTTATATTATTTTATACAACTATTCCATTCACCAACGAGAGGATTTGACTGACCAATGAAACGATTACTCCTGTTAGGCTTACTCGTCCCAATGCTCACGGCTTGTGCCGGGACTGGGACCGAAGAGGCAAGCGACGGATGCGCCGTCGAACCGACCATCTCTGTATACAACGCGGCGACGGAAGAGACGCTCTTCCATGAGAAGAGCGTCTGTCTCGATGAAGGGGCGACGGTCATGGATGCGCTCAAAGCGACGGAACTAGAGATTGAATCGGTAGGCGACGGAGAGATGACATACGTCACCGGAATCGATGGCATCGAGGAAAAGTCAGAAGGGCAATCATCAGGTTGGGTGTATGCATTCAACGGTAGCCCGGGCGATGAAGGTGCCGGAGCGAAAGAAGTCGAGTCGACCGATATCATTCAATGGCGTTTTGAAGAAGATGCGATTTCTTTCTTCGAATGAGGCGGATTGGGAGCGAAGACATCCGGTCACGCTCCTTTTCTTTCTTTTGGCGCATCTGTACGTCATCGTCCATTTGAACGGATCGCTTTGGCTCTTATTCGGCTTGGTCGGTCTGCTCCTCATCGAGCGCCGGTTTCCGCTGGCGATGACCGGTGTGCTCATCGCGTTCACGCTCATCTCGTTTTCCCCCGTCTTGATTGGATGGGACGTTTCGACGGCGCGGGTTACGCGTCAACTCGTCCAATTGGCGACGTTCTTGTTCGGGATGGTCTGGGTCAGTCGTTTCCTAAAGCTTGATCGGCTGTTGCCTTTACTCGAGCGTTGGCCGCGGTCGACGAAACTTCTTTACGGCGGATGGGCGCTCATTCCTTCGATGGAACGGGCCGTGCGTCTGTCCTTGAAGAGTCATGCGCGTCAAGACTGGCAGGAGGCGGTGGTCGTAGGGATTGAGAGCCAACGCGATGAGCCCGTATACGCGAAGGCGCGGCTGCGACGCCTCGGCTTGCATGACGTCACCCATCTGATTGTCATGGGGATTTGTTTCATAGCGATTTATTTAGGGTGGCCAGTCATTTGGTTACTGTATCCGTATTTAACGAAAGGAGGGCTACGCGATGGAATGGTTATCTTCCGGACAGGGACGAGTCGATGAGTGGGTGACCACCAATGGCGCGACGCCTGTCAAACTCGATTCACCGCTCGCTGGCAGGGTCGCCTCCTTGCTCATCGAGGAGGACCCGTTATATGGGTCCGAGGTCGTCGCCATCTTGCAAATCGATCACTTGCTCTACAAGCGGTTCGATGAATGCTCGAGCGGCGAACGCCAACTCGTCCGAATCGCCCATGCGCTCATGAGACGGCCTCAGGCGCTCGTGTTGAATGAGCCGTTCCGCTATCTTGACCGCTATCGTCGCGAGCACTTGACGATGTTATTGGAACGTCTCACCCAACTCGGCGTCAAAGTGGCGTATACGGAGCGCGCGCGTGAGGCCGGTGCCGCATCCGCCTTCTCAGTAGCCCCTTCAATTGGGGAAGTCGAGATTTCGGCTCGTGACGTGTCTTACCGTCATCCGCTGCAACCTGCGTATGCCGTCGAACATGCGACGTTCACAGCGGACACGCCCGGCTTGACCGTTTTGATTGGAACGAACGGGAGTGGAAAGTCGACACTACTCGAGCTGCTAGCGAAAAGCATTCGCCCGCTTCAAGGGAAAATCAAGCGAGTGGGACGCCCGCTTTATTTACCGGCCGAGGAAGAATACGGTCCATTCCCAGAGGCGTCGAACCGTCGGGTCGCCCAGCTGGCGGCCGTTCTCGTCGCGGATCTCCCGGTCGTCTTGCTCGACGAACCGACTGTCGGTCTGACAGATGAAGAGCGGCGGCATTTTTGTCGGGCGCTCCTTGAAAAGCGACAGACCGCTCAGCTTGTCTGCGCGTCTCACGATCCCGTCCTTCTCGAGCATGCCGATCGAGTCGTGTCGCTATCGAATGGCACCATCGTCTTCGATGGAACAAAAGAAGCATTCATGGAACGGAGTCTCGTATGGTCACATTCCTCGTCGGCGCTGTGATGGCGTACGGGTTAATGTCCCGGTTCGAACGGACGACAACCCCATTGGCCGTGTTGACCCAGCTGCTCGCCGTGGCCGTCATCGGTCGTTGGCTGTTCGTCGCCATTCCGAACGTCCAGCCGACGACGGCAATCATCATGTTGACCGCACTGTATTTTGGGTGGACGAGTGCCGCGATGCTCGCCTTGTTCGTCCCGGTTTTATCCGGACTGTTGCTCGGACTCGGTCCGTTCGTCTTGTATCAGTTTCTAGGGTGGCTCGTCGTCGTGACGACGGTGGTCGCGCTTCGGCGAATACTTATGAAGTCGAGACTCTTGCTCGGTCTCACTGGTCTAGCGGCGGGCTTTCTGTTCGGATGGACGACGAACGTCGCTTACGCCGAGGTGATTGGCAGTGAATTCGTGAATTTGCTCATCTTGAGCGTACCGTTCGACTTGGCCCATGGCGTCGGTAACGTTTTCTTCTTGCTCGTCTTGCGAGATCTGTTTGTTCGCATATTTGTCCAGGACGAAGGGTAAATGTTATGGAAAGAGTGAGGTGATGCATCGTGAGTGATTATATCAACGTCTATGAATTTGGCATGTTCCTCTTCATCGGATTGTTCTTCATCGGACTTCATATCTTTTTCATTCTTCGCCGCTACGTCCGGACGCGTTATGCGATGGTCGGGGTGCTCGCCGCGAGTGTCTGGCCGGCACTCATGATCGTCTTGTCCATCCAGTCCATCGACTTGGTTCAAGCGATCATGTCACGGGAAGCATCGACCGCTTCCATCCTCGCTGTCACGAGCGTGGCTGTGACCGGGCTGATGCTCCTCATTCCTGCAGTCGTCCTCATCAAGCGCCTGTTCCACGTCGTCGATTGGCCGACACGTAAAAAACCGTAAAGCGCCGCAGCGCTTTACGGTTTTTCTATGCGTTCGGAACTTGTTCCACTGCCGCGTCGGTCGGTTTTTGGAAACGTCGTAAAATTTCGAGGCTGACGGCGCGTGGCATTAGTTTCGCCGCGCCGACGAGCAATTGGTTCGATAGCCCTGGCACGATGACACGTTTATTGTTCATGACCCCTTTGTATCCGATGAAAGCGACAAGGTGCGATGGCATTTTCGATACCATCATCTCGCTGCCGGCTCGATTGAAGAAGCCTGTGTCGGTCGGACCCGGACAGAGGACGCTGACGTGAACACCGGTGCCTTTCACTTCGGCATGGAGCGCTTCGGTGAGGGAGAGCACATACGCTTTCGTCGCATAATAGACCGCCATGTATGGACCAGGCTGGAACGCTGCGACGGAGGCGACATTTAACACATGACCGTGATTGCGGCGGACCATGTCTGGCAAATAGGCCTTCGTCAATTCCGTCAAGGCGTTGACGTTCAGGCGGACTTCTTCGGCTTCGGTCTCTGCATCCAAGTCGATGAACTCCCCGGCCGTGCCGAACCCGGCATTGTTGATGAGAAAGTCGACCGTCAACCCGGCTTCTTCGATGGCGTGGGTCAGTCGCTTCGCAGCCTGATGTTCCGACAAATCGAGTGCGAAGACGTGGACGTTCACCCGGTATCGCTTTTCGAGCACTTTCTTCAATTCATGTAGGCGGGGCTCGTTTCGTGACACGAGGATGCAATCATACCCATCGCGGGCAGCCAATACGGCGAGGTCGAGACCGATGCCGGTCGAGGCTCCAGTGATTAAAGCTGTTTTGGACAAAGTGGTTCACTCCTTTAGAAAAGTCATACATTGTTACTCATTTCTTCACGAGATGTTAAATTCCTGCCTCGCTCGCATATCGAAACGTATGCTAGAGTATAGCAAGAATATGTGATTAGACTCACAAAGTCAGGAGAAGAGAATGAGATGATGATTCAGTTAATCGCGACGGCGCAAAGCGTCGCGCAAGCAGAAGCACTTATGTTAGCGGGGGCAGACCGTCTCATCGTCGGAGAATCGACGTATGGATTGCGTCACAAAGGTGACTGGTCGCTCTCGGCTGTGAGAGAAGTCACAGCGCTTGCACATCGCTATGGAAAAGAAGTCACGGTCGCCGTGAACAACTTGATGCACAACGATCAAATCGTGTCATTACCGGACTATTTGAGCGCGTTAAAAACGATTGGGGTCGACAGTGTGACGGCCGGCGACCCTGGTGCGATTTCATTAATCCGTAAAGCCAATATCCCCTATTGGTACGACGCTCAAACGCTCGTCACGTCGGCCCGGCAGATTCAATTTTGGGCGAAGCGGGAAGCGATTGGTGCCGTCGTCGCCCGTGAAGTGACGTTGACCGAACTTAATCAGATTCAGCGTCAACTTGGTCTGCCGATTGAGGTACAAGTATACGGTCCGACATGTATCCACCATTCTAAACGTCCACTCGTAACGAACTACTTCAACGAGTTAGGACGAAACGAGTCGGGGGAGATGCGTGAATATTATATAAGCGAACCGAATGATGAAACGAGCCGTTATCCGATTTACGAAGATGCGAACGGCACCCACGTCTTTTCAGAAGATTTGACGTTAATGGCCCAACTGCCCGAACTGTTCCGAAACGAGCTTCATACGTGGAAACTCGACGGGTGGCATGCCGGGGAGCGGTTCGTAGAAATCGTCGCCTTGTTTAGTCAGGCCCGCTCGCATTTGTTGAACGCCAAGTTTGACCGAATCGAGATGGAGCGGCGGTTAGCCGAACTCCAACCTGAACCGTTCCGGCTCGGGACCGGATTACTGTTACGAAATCCAGAAGAGATCAAGTGAGGGAACGATGATGAGAAAACGACCAGAGTTATTGGCACCGGCAGGAAACTTGGAGAAATTGAAGATGGCGATTCGATACGGCGCGGATGCGGTCTATATCGGCGGGCAACAGTTCGGTTTACGCTCTCGCGCCGGCAACTTCAGCTATGAGGAAATGCAAGAAGGCATTGCGTTCGCCCATGCGCATGCGGCGAAAGTGTACGTGGCCGCCAACATGGTTACGCACGAAGGCGATATCGAAGGGGCGGGCACGTTCTTCACGACGTTACGTGACATCGGGATTGATGCCGTCATCGTCTCCGATCCAGCGATGATTGAGGTCTGTCTCTCGGAAGCACCTGGGCTTCCGGTCCACTTGTCGACACAAGCCTCGGCGACGAACTATGAGACGCTTCGATTCTGGAAAGAGGAAGGGTTGGAACGGATTGTGCTCGCACGTGAAGTGTCGATGGAAGAAATCAGGGAAATGAAGCGACACGTGGACGTCGAGATTGAGACGTTCGTTCACGGGGCGATGTGCATCTCGTATTCCGGTCGATGTACGCTCTCGAACCATATGGCGCTCCGAGACGCGAACCGAGGCGGCTGTGCGCAGTCTTGTCGGTGGAAATATGGGTTTTTTGAAGCCGATGGACTTTTGACCCCGGCCATGGAAGCCCGAGACGAGGAACCGTTCTCGATGAGCTCGGTTGATTTATCGATGGTTCGTCACATTCCGGACTTGGTCGAGGCGGGCGTTGATAGTTTAAAAGTGGAAGGACGGATGAAGTCGATTCATTACGTGGCAACCGTCTGTAACGTGTATCGACAAGTGATTGACGCGTACTGTGACAATCCGGATACGTTCGTGTTCGACCCGGCGTGGGAAGAAGAGATTTGGAAGGCGGCGCAACGTGAACTTGCGACCGGGTTTTACTATGGAATACCGACGGAGAAAGAGCAACTGTTCGGACAGCGTCGGGCCATCCCGCAGTATGCGTTCGCGGCGCGCGTCATCGCGTACGACGAAGCATCAAAGACGGCCACGCTCGAACAACGGAATCACTTCCGATGTGGCGAAGAGGTCGAGTTCTTCGGACCTGGTTTTACGCGCTTCACGCAGCGGATTGAAGACATGTGGGACGTAGAAGGTAACCGAATCGAGACGGCACATCAAGCGATGATGACCGTCCGTATCGTCGTCGATCATCCAGTCGATGTTGACTTTATCATGCGGAAGCGAAAAGTCATGGCGAAGGAAGCCGTCCCTCTCAAAACGTGACACATCGCACAAGACAACATAGTCGACCGTTCCGTTCAATCTTGCTACCCTATTACCATAAGAGATGGAGGGGATGGAAGGATGAATCAAAATACGGAGCAACTCCGGACAGAGCCGATTGCGCGACTATTGTTCAAACTGTCGCTCCCAGCGATGATTGGGATGCTCGTCACGGCGCTCTATAATATCATCGATACGATCTTTGTCGCGCGTGGCATCGGGGCGTCAGCGGTTGCGGCGATTGGGATTGCTTTTCCGATTCAAATGATTCTCATGGCCGTCTCGAGTGCGGTCGGATTAGGGGGCGCATCCATCAGTTCACGGAAACTCGGAGAAGGAGATGACGCCGGTGCGGCCGTGACGTTTTTGAACGTGCTCGTCCTCGTTGGGGTGTTCGCCGCCTTTGCCGTTAGTTCGGCCTTCTTTATGCTCGATTCGATTTTGACCGTCTTCGGGGCGACGACGGCCATTATGGAACTGAGTCAACAATACTTATCGGTCGTACTGATCAGTTCGCCGTTCTTCATGTTCACCCTCGCCGCAAGTGCGATGGTTCGAGCTGAAGGGCAAGCCCCGTACCAGATGAAAGTCATGCTCACGACGGTCGTCGTGAATTTGGTGACGACCCCGCTCTTCATCTTCACGTTCGGTTGGGGCATTTACGGGGCGGCCTGGTCGACCGCGCTTGCGCAAGTCGTCGGTTCGATTCTCATGCTACGCTTTTTCTTCTCAAAAAAACGCCGAACGGCGCTCGACTTCCAATGGCGGAAGTTTCGGCTTCGTTTCGGCGAGTTGAAAGAAATTATGGCGATTGGATCCTCGTCGTTCATCATGATGGTGTCCCAATCGATTTTATTCGTTTGTGTCAACGTCATGCTCGGGACGTACGGCGGGACAGAAGAGTTGGCCATTTTCGCCATCATCAACAAGTTCATGGCACTCGTCGGCATGCCGATCATGGGCATCGTGCAAGGGATGCAACCGATTGTCGGCTATAATTTTGGCGCGCGCCAGTTCGAACGAATGCGCGAGACGATTTGGACGGCGCTTCGGGCCGGCCTCGCGATCGCCGTGTTGATTTGGCTGACACTTCAGCTGTTCCCGAACCCGCTCATGCGCATGTTCACGAACGATACCGCACTCATCGCCGGAGGGGTCACGGCGATTCATGTCCTGTTCGCCGCGTCGTTTTTACCGAGCGTCCAAATGCTCATCAACGGCATCTATCAATCGCTCGGCAAGGCACGGGTGGCGATGTTTTTATCGCTCTCGCGTCAGACGCTTTACACAATCCCGCTCGTGTTTATCTTGCCGTCTTACCTTGGCGTGTTCGGCGTATGGCTCGCGTTTCCGATTGCCGACGCGCTGACGTTTTTGACAGCGGTCGGCATGGCCGTCTGGGATCGGAAGCTGTTATTCCGCCCGGCAGAAGAGGAAGTCAAACAAGCGACCAACTTATGAAGCGACGTCCGCTCTTACAGAGCGGGCGTCTTCTTTTAAGAACAAGTATATCCCGCCGAGTAAGACGGCTGCCCCAATCAGCTGGAACGGGCCGAGCCGTTCCTCGAAAAAGAAGAAGCCGAACAACATGCCCCAGAGCGCTTCTCCGAGAATGGTGATGCTGACGACAGTGGCACTCACACGGGCAAGCGCATAATTGAATAAGTTATGCCCGAGTAGCGTCGGGAAGAAGGCGAGGGCGATGAAATACCACCAGTTGACCGTCTCAAAGGCGGCGAACGTCGTATCGCGAACGAGCAGCATGAAGCCGAGCACGATTGTCGCGACGATATAGACGCTAAACGAATAGTCGTTCGTCTTCATCTCCGTCCGGACGTGTTGTCCGACGAGCCAATAGCCGGCAATCAAGATAGCGGCCGCTAAAGCGAGCGCGTCCCCGATGAGTGCGTCCCGACCGAGCTGGAAATCACCGGCCGCGACGAGCATGCCGCCGAGAACGGCGACGAGGGCGAACGTGAGTCCTTTCGGTGTCGGTCGTTTTTTGAAGAACACGGCGTTCCCGATTAACACAAAAATCGGACTCGACGTGACGAATAGTGTCGAGCTCGCGACGGTCGTATAGTCGAGCGATAAGAACCATAACCAGAAATGGAAGGCGAGCAAGACGCCGCTCAGCCCGATCGCATAGCGGGTGTTCGTCCGCAAGGAGACGAGCGACCGATAATCGAGAAACGGCAACAGCATCAGGCTCGAGAACAACATGCGATAAAATGCGGCCGTCTCGGCTGGTGCGGACGTCCATTTGACGAAGAGGACGCTCGTTGATAAGAAAAAGACGGCAGCAAAAAGAATCAGATAAGACAATCGATGGCCCTCCTTTTGTATGTATGTAATCCTCCTAATGATATAGTAAAATGACAGAGCGACCAACATAAACTCGAATCGTGACGCAAACAATTGTAGTCGCGTCACAGAGGAAAGGAACGATATGAGACTAATCATTGCCGAGAAACCATCGCAAGCACAAAAGCTTGCGGCCCCATATCCGTCAAAAAAACGGAAAGAAGAGATTGAAATCTCGCCGTGTGCCCGTTTCCCGGAAGGGGCGATAGTCGTTTGGGCGGTCGGGCACCTGTGCGAGTTGCAAGAGCCGGCCTATTACCGACCGGAATGGAAGTCATGGAAGTACGAGGCGCTCCCGATCGTGCCGGACCGGTTCGACTATCGCATTTCGAAAGGGAAGTCAAAGCCGTTCCAGACGATCAAACGATGGCTCCATGACAAGTCGATCACGGACATCATCATCGCCTCGGATGCCGAACGCGAAGGTGAGGCGATCGTCCGGCTCATCTTGCGGTTGGCCGGGAATAAGAAGCCGCTCACGCGCCTTTGGATTTCCAGTTTGACGGAACAGGCGGTCGACCGTGGCTTCGCGAACTTGCTACCAGGAGAAGAGACGGTCCCGTACTATCACGAGGCGATGAGCCGGGCCTGTGCCGATTGGCTTGTCGGGATGAACGCTTCGCGTGCATATACGACGTTACTGAAGACGATCGGGATTGAAGACGTCTTTTCGCTCGGCCGCGTGCAGACGCCAACCCTCGCACTCATCGTCGAGCGGGAACGTGAAATAAAACAGTTCGTCCCAGAACCGTATTTTGAGGTCGAGGCGACGCTTCAAAAATCACGGGCGACCTTCAAAGCAAAATATACGGTCGGGAAGACAACGAAATTGAAGACCCGGCAAGAAGCGGACGACGTCGTCAAACGCGCTTCCGGTCAAGCGGTCGTCCAATCGATTGATACGGAAGAGAAAATCGAACAACCGCCGTTTTGGTTCAGTTTGTCCGGCTTGCAAGCCGAGGCTGGGAAACGATTCGGGTTCGGTGCAAAAAAGACGCTCGATGTGGCCCAAAAGTTGTACACAAAAGGTTGGATCAGCTATCCGCGGACGGACTCCGGATTCGTGACGCCAGACGAGGCGACGCTCTTCCCGGTGACGAAGGCCCGTCTGTTGAAGTCTTCGGCTTATGCCGAGCTCGCGCCTTTCTTGACCGAGAATCCGGCGTCCAATAAACGTTACGTCAACGCGAAAAAAGTGAGTGACCACTATGCGATCATTCCGACGGAGGCGTGCGGGGACGTGATGCGGTTGAGCGGGGACGAGGCGAAGCTTTACGATTTAATCAACCGACGATTCCTCGCCGCGTTCGCCAAACCGGCAAAGCTCGAGAAGACGACGGTCGATTTAATGGACGGGAACGATTTGTACCGGGCAAAAGGGACGGTCGTCGTCAGTCCGGGGTATCGTCAAGTCGTCGAGATGAAATCAAAAGACGTCGAACTGCCTGCCCTTGAAAAAGGAGAGGTGCTCGCTGAACGAAAAGTCGAAGTACTGTCAAAGCAGACCGAACCACCGAAACGGTACACGGAAGGGGCACTCATCTTGGCGATGAAAGTCGCCGGCCGCCAGCTAGACGATGATGAGTTGATTCATATCATGAAAGAGGTCGAAGGGCTCGGGACGGAAGCGACTCGAGCGAACATCATCGACGGGTTGAAAAAGCGCGGGTACGTCATGCTTCAAAAGAAAGAGCTCGTCCCGACGGACAAAGGGCGACTGCTCATCGACGTCCTCGGAGACAGCATCCTTGCTTCCCCGGCGATGACAGCGAAATGGGAGAAGCGACTTCATGAAATCGGTCAAGGCGCGGCCTCTGCCGCCGAGTTCATCGATCAAGCGAAGAAGATGTCTATCCATCTCGTCGATGAGGCGAAAAATCGAGTCGGATCAGCCAACCCGGAAGGCTATACGATTGAACCGAGACGCGGTTCGCGTAAAGGCCCGGGCTCGAGTCGTCCAAAACCGTCGTTCGGCGTATGCCCGAGTTGCGGGAAAGCACTCGTCGAGCATCCGAAATTCATCGGGTGCAGCGGTTTTCGAGACGGCTGCAAATTCACGATGTCGAAGCAAGTGCTCGGAGTCGGTATCTCGAAAGACGAGTTGAAGCAGATGATCGGTGGGGGCCAGTCGAACGTTCATACGTTTACGAAAGGGGAAAAGACGTTCAATGCCGCCCTTTATCTCGAGGATGGGGCGCTTCGATTCGAGTTCAAATGAAAACAAGACCGTCCTCATGGGCGGTCTTGTTTCTCTTCTTGCTCTTTTTCTAAAATGCGGCGATTGATCTCGTCATAATCGAGGACGATGTCATCCTTGTTATCTTTATAAGCGTATCCTTTTTGGATGACAACGACAGAGGCGATTAAGACGAGCAAGATAATCAAGCCGCTCACGGCGAATATCCATCCCATCCGGCATCCCTCGCTTTCATAATTCTAGTATGCCAAACTCTGCATCATTTCTCCACGCTTGAACCCGACGAACTGTCACAAGTTTGAAATGGGCGGACCGCCGAATAAATATGATACAATAACTCTTAGATGAACATTGACTGAGAAGGTAGGGATGATGATGGCGATTATGATTGTGGATGATGAACCGGTCAACACGATGGTTCTCGAACAATTATTGCATCAACACAATTACGAGACAATCGCTGTCTCAAGCGGTGAAGCTGCGCTCGAGCTCCTCATGGATCCGCAGGCACCGTCACTGTATGACCTTGTCTTACTCGATGTCGAGATGCCCGGTATTTCAGGTATCGAGACGTGTAAGCGAATTCGTCAGATGGCCGGGTACGAAGAACTGCCGGTGATCATGGTGTCGGGGCGAACAGAAGAAAAACAAATTGCCGAAGGACTCGACGCCGAAGCGTCGGACTATACGACGAAGCCGATTAAAATTACGGAATTGCTTGCCCGGATTCGTTCGGCTTTGCGCTACAAGGCAGCCGTCGATGAACGAAAAAAATATGAGGCGCGACTGCAGTACGACCTCGACTTGGCGCAAAAGATTCAACAAAGCGCGTTGACGCCGCCAATCAGCAATGGTGAGATTGATGTGCGCGCGCTCTATTTACCGTCTAAAAAATTGGCGGGCGATATGTACGCTTGGTTCCAAGTCGCCCCGGACCGCTATGGCGTCATCATCTTCGACGTCATGGGGCACGGCGTCTCCTCGGCGCTCATCACGATGGGCATCCGTTCGATTTTGCCAGGGCTCGTCGGGAACGTCCAGTACCCGGTTGACGTCATGAGCGAATTGAACCGACAGATGACTTTCTTGTTCTCTGGGGACGACATGCAAAGTTACTTCACAGCCGTCTACTGTTACATCGATACGACGAACCGCCGAATCGAATACGTCAACGCGGGCCATCCGCCGGTCATCGTCACGTCAGATGAAGGCGTCTGTCACCTGGAGACGACCGGGGTGCCGGTCGGCATGTTCGTAGAACCGAACTATGAGGCGAAAGAGATTGAGATGCAGTCGGGGATGGTCTTGCATATGTACACAGACGGATTGATGGAGTGCTACAGTAAAGACATCGACGATGGCATCCGTTGGCTCGAGAAAGACATCGCCACATACGGTGTCGGCTATGCCGACCACGTCGCCGAACGTCTCGTTCCGAAAATCGAGATTGAAGATGACCTTTGTCTCGTCACGGTCAAACTCATGTAAGGTGATCGAAAAGGAGCGTCATTCCGGAAGGGATGACGCTCCTTTGTTTTCCTTGCTTCAGCCGCCCTGTCCGGCACGCCGCTTTCGTGTCGGCGGGCGTCGAGCCGTATCGCGAAACGCTGCTCGGTCTCGCTGATTCGCTAGTCGGTGTGCCCTAGGGTGGCGCGTCATTCCGGACGATGCTGGCTGTAACCAGCCAACATGGAGACGATCTCGCTGCTGTCCAACCTACCGAACATGAAACTGAGCCTGTATGTGGTCCTCTATGACCTGTTGATTCCGGCCGATGTCATGTAGCAAGTCGGGCCAGTCACCTTTATCACATTCTCAGACTCGAATAGATTGAGGCTTTATCTTCGGCATTCGAAGCCGAAGATAAAGACAAACGGCCACCGAATGGCAACCGTTTGCGTCGCTCGTCCGAGGCGCCCCGAATCCTGCAGGAAAGCAATCCAACGGAGACCCAGCAGCGACGCGAGTCGCGATGCGGCTCCGGGATTGCCTGCGGAAAGCGTGGGCGCCGGAAGGACGAGCGATGTTAGTCATGTTAGTCAACAAATTAAGCAACCACACGTAGTGATTGCTTTCTGTCTAAAAATACCGTTTCCGCCATAAGATGTAGAATGCGAGGCTCGAGAATCCGAGCATGAGCGTGATGGCGATGACGAAGCCGATCTCTTGTCCTTCGAACGGCACTTCGACGTTCATCCCGAAAATCCCAGAGATCATCGTCGGGATGCTCAAGACGATCGTGATGGACGCCAAGAACTTCATGACGAAGTTGACGTTGTTCGAAATGATTGAGCCGAACGCTTCCATCTTGATGCTGATGATGTCGTTATAAATCGACGCCATCTCCATCGCCTGACGGTGCTCGACGAACACATCGTCGAGTAGCTCCTCGTCCTCTTCATGCTTCTCGAGACTCGGCGTCTTGACGATTCGGTCGAGGACACTGTCATTCGCCTTCAAGGACGTCATGAAGTAGACGAGAGATTTCTGTAAGTTCATCAATTGAAAAATTTCTTGGTTTCGCATCGATCGTTGCAACTCTTGCTCGAGTTCATCCATCCGCCGGTCGATTTGACGCAAAAAGCGCAAATACGTCATGCTGACGCGGTGCAGAATTTGAAAGACGAATCGGCTGCGATAGTTCGTCCGGAACAAGCGGGCTTTTCCGGTCGAAAACAAGTTCAATACGTCAAGTTCTCGTGAACAGACGGTAATGAAATGTCTCCCGGTCACGATGATACCGAGCGGGATCGTGTTGTAGGCTCTTCCCGTATCGTCTTCTTCAACGTACGGTACGTCGATGATCATGAGGAGGCCTTCATCATCTTTTTCAAACCGTGGTTTTTCTTCAATATCGAGCGGGTCATAGACGAAGTCTTCCGGGATGCCGGAGGCGGCGATGACTTGATCGGCCTCGTCTTTCGTCGGATTGACGAGCTGAATCCAACTGCCTTTTTCAAAGTCTGCAATCTCGTCGACATGTCCTGACGCGTCGGTCCGGTAAATCGTTAGCATAGTTCTCCTCCTACCTTAGCTCAACTTCATTATAGGTAGGCGTTTAGGGGAGCGCAATCGGAAAGAAGGAGATTTTTTCTTTTCTGGCGAAAACGTGCTACAGTGAGGAAGAATGGATTGACATTTAGACAAAGGAGGGATGGAGTTGTCACAAACGCCCAAGCATGCTCTGTTTAACGAAGAAAAGTTGGCGGAGCTCCATCAAATTGCCGGCGGGAATAAAGATTTTCTAACGAAAATCGCTCGAACGTACTTGAAACAGTTTGAGGACAAGTTTCCTGAATTGAAGCAAGCGGTCCAACGTGAGGACCACGAACAAGTCGAACAACTTGCCCACCTGTTAAAAGGTGCATCGTATTCGGTCGGTCTCGAACAGACGGCCGAACAGTTCCACACGCTCGAACGAGCGGGGGAAGAGGAGGTTTCGGACGATTTAGATCCGGTGCTCGATACGATCGAACAACAAATGGAACGATTTTCGGTGGAATGGGATGACCATTTCGACCGATTCAATTAAATCATAAGGGTCCCGCCATTCCTGGCGGGACCCTTTGTCTTAAGCGAGAAACTCGTCGAGCGTCGCAATCAAAATCCCGATTTCGGGTTTCGTGATTTGGGCGTTCGCACCGACAGCCTCTCCTTTATGTTTCAAATCGTCCGAGATGAGCGAGGAGAAGATGATGATCGGAAGGTCGCTGTACTGCTCCATCTCCCGGAGACGTTTCGTCAAATGCAAGCCGTCCATCTGTGGCATCTCGATGTCCGTGATGAGCAGGTCACAACTCGCCCCGTCCACCTCGAACGCCTCGAGTGCTTCCTTCCCGTTATTAAAGATCGTCGTGTTGAAATAGCCTGCATCGTCGAGCGTATCGATGATGAGCGTACGGAGCATCTCCGAGTCTTCGGCGAGCCAAATCTGTTTATGCGATCGTTCACGGGCACCGAGGCGTTTCACCGACTCCCGAGCCATGATATCTTTTCGTGACAATTCGAGGGCGATTCGTTCGTAGTCAAGTAAGATGATCATTTGGTCGCCCGTCTTGACGACGCCGTTCGTGATGCCTTGCATGCCGCGCGCCAAGTCAGACGGCGTATCGATTTGTTCCCAAGAGATTCGTTTAATCTCGGTCACTTGATCGACCCGAAGCACCGACTTCTCCCCGTTGAACTCACAGACGATTAAACGGTCGCCTTCGCCGACTTCACGCGGATGACCGATGACCATCGGCAAATCGATGACAGTCATCACTTCTCCACGTAGTTCGATGAGCCCCATGATGGCCTCCGGCGTCCCCGGCAGCGGGGTGAGCGGAAGCATTGTGATGATTTCTCTGACTTTCATGACGTTGATCCCGAAAATGAACGGGCCCGATTGGAAAATGACGATCTCGAGCTCATTCGTGCCTGCTTCAAGTAAAATGTTATGGTCCATGCTCATTCGTAGTCCCTCCTAGTTCACGTACTCTCTTCTTCTCTATCGGTCGAACGGGCCGGACTCTTCAGTTGAAAAGTGTCAATCTGGAGACGGATTTCACAAAAAGTTGCCACGTAACCGTTTACATTACATAAACTGAATCTTTATAGTTGTTCATCCGAATTAATTTTGCATACAATGGGGATGGCAACGAGATATCAAAGCTTACTCAGGAGGCAGATAGAGATTATGAGTATGAACACGTATCCATATTTAATCAATGGACAATGGCAGGAATCAACAACCAACGAGACGATTGAACTCGTTTCCCCTTATACAGAAGAAGTTGTCGGCAGCGTACAGGCAATGTCACGTGATGAAGTCGACGAAGCCATTCATGGCGCCAAACGTGCACAACAAGAGTGGGCAGCGCTTCCGGTCAACAAGCGTGCTGAACTCCTTTACGCATGGGCAGATAAGTTAGAAGAGCGTGTCGATGAGATTGGTCAAATCATCATGCGCGAAGTCGGGAAAAACTTGAGCGACGCGAAGAAAGAAGTCGTCCGGACAGCGGAAATCATCCGTTACACGGCTGAAGAAGGTCTTCGCTTCACGGGCGGGTTCATGCAAGGCGATTCGTTCCCGGGTGGTTCGAAAAACAAGATGGCAATCATTAAAAAAGAGGCGCTCGGTGTCGTCCTCGCCATCTCGCCGTTCAACTATCCGGTCAACTTGGCGGCAGCCAAGATTGCACCGGCACTCATCACAGGAAACGCCGTCGTCTTCAAACCGGCGACACAAGGCGCGATCAGTGGGGTGAAAATGGTCGAGGCGCTTCAAGACGCGGGTCTTCCGAGCGGTCTTTTGAACCTCGTCACGGGACGGGGCTCGGTCATCGGTGACTATTTGACGTCGCATCCGGGCATCGACATGATCACGTTCACGGGCGGCACGGGGACAGGGCAACACTTGTCTCAACAAGCTTCGATGGTACCGGTCGTCTTAGAGCTCGGAGGGAAAGATCCGGCGCTCGTCTTAGAAGACGCCGACTTCACGCTTGCTGCCGATCAAATCGTCAGCGGTGCGTTCTCGTACTCTGGACAGCGCTGTACGGCGATCAAGCGTGTCTTTGTGCTCGAACACCAAGCGGACGAGCTCGTCGGTATGTTGAAAGAGCGCGTCGAGAAGCTCTCGGTCGGTTCGCCGGTCGACAATAGCTTCATCGTGCCGCTCATCGACAAGAAGTCGGCGGATTACGTGCAAGGCTTGATTGACGATGCCGTCAACAAGCAGGCGACGGTCGTACACGGCAACGAACGCGACGGCAACTTGCTTCACCCGACGCTCCTTGACCACGTCACACGTGAGATGCGTGTCGCATGGGAAGAGCCGTTCGGACCGGTCTTGCCGATCATCCGTGTCTCGTCACTTGACGAGATGATTGAGCTTACGAACGAATCAGAGTTCGGCCTTCAAGCGAGTGTGTTCACGCAAAACGTGAACAACGCCTTCACTGTGGCCGACAAGCTCGACGTCGGGACGGTTCAAGTGAACGGACGCACAGAGCGCGGCCCTGACCACTTCCCGTTCATCGGCGTGAAGCAGTCAGGTCTCGGCGTTCAAGGGATTGGACGCAGTCTCGAGACGATGACGCGCGATAAAGTGACGGTCATCAACTTATAATTTGTCAGGAGAGGAGACATCCTCTCCTTTTTTTGTGTCATTGAAATCCAATCTTTCAGACGGGTATAATGGGTGGAGATAGGTGGAAGGGGTTGGGGGCACGTGGCGAACTGGATTTCGAGCCAATTGGCTAGATTGGACATACCGACGCCGTTTGAAGTCGGGAACGTGAACGTATACATCGTCGAACATATGAACCGGTTCTTTATGGTCGATTGCGGACCGGATACGGAAGAGGCGTGGACGTCGTTGAATGCACAGCTCGCAGAGTTGGAGCTGTCGCTCGAGTCGATCGACTTCTTGTTTTTGACGCACCACCATGCCGATCATGCCGGACAAGCGTGGCGCCTTCGAGACGCCGCGATTCCGGTGTATGGTCATGAAAAACTCGTCCGTTACTTGGAGCAGACACCGAACTTCATCAAGCGGGGTAATCAATTTCTGCACGATTTGGCCCATTCGTTCGGCACCCCCGAGTCGATTGTCGCCAAACTGCCCGACTACCGGGAAGCGCTACGTTGGATCGGCCCGACGACCGTGACGATGACGTTCGAGGACGGTCAGGCCGTCACACCGGACGGGGCGTGGCGGACGATTCACTTGCCGGGTCATGCGAGCGACCAGCTTGGACTCATCGGACCTGGCGGCGTCTTGATTGCCGGTGACCATCTGATTGACGCGGTCGAACCGAACCCGCTCATCGAACAACCGTATGAAGGGGAAGGGTTTGCGTCGCCGGTGCTCTTGTATCTCGATTCGCTCCGTAAGCTGCGGACGTATGAGTTGAAGCTCGTCGTGAGCGGGCACGGCGACCCGATTCTGCACCCGATGCCGTTGATCGAGAATCGAATTTCACAGCGATACGACCGGAGCGAGCAACTATTAGGCGATTGGGTCGACGGATTGAGCGTCTTCGATTGGTCGATGCGCCTTTATGGGCGTAAGATGCGCCGGGCGATGCCGCTCGTCTTCAGCGAAGTGTTCGCCCGTCTGACGTTGCTCGAAGAACGTGGCCACGTCGAACGAATTCTCGTCGACCGGAAATGGACATATGAACGGACAAAGGAAGTGGAATGATGAAACATATCGTGATCACAGGTGCGTCTAGCGGCTTTGGTGCCGCATTGGCGCACTGTTTTTATGAACGAGGTTACAAGTTGACGTTAGTGGCGCGAAGCGAGGAAAAGTTACGAGAACTCGGCACAACCTTATCGGCGAATTGGCACGTCGCCGACATCATTACGAGCTATGACACGCTCGTGTCTGATATCGAACAGGCTTACGGGCAGATTGACGGTTGGGTGAACAATGCTGGAATCGGTGAGTTCGATGCGGTCGTCGATCAAACAAAAGCCGTCATCGAAGAGACGATGATGTTGAACGCGACGGCGCCGATGGTCCTGTCACGCGACTGTGCGAAGCGGATGCGTGCTGGTGGGACGATCGTCAACGTCTGTTCCCAGGCAGCGAAAGTGCCAACGCCGAAGTCGGCGGTCTATGCCGGTTCGAAAGCGGCCCTTCTCCAATTTTCAAATGCACTCCGGCTCGAGCTCAGACCGCGAGATATTCACGTGCTGACCGTCAACCCGGGACCGATCGCGACTCCGTTCTTTGAACGGGCCGACAAGAGTGGGCGGTACGAACAGAGCGTCAAACGAATCATGCTATCTCCTGACCGCCTGGCCCGGCGCGTCGTCAAGGCGTTTGAACGGTCCGAACGAGAAGTGAACGCCCCGTGGTGGATGAATGTAGGCGCAAAAGCGTATGCGATGTGCCCGGTCTGGTTCGAACGGCTCGCAAAACGGGGATTTGATAAAAAATAAAGAATTAGGGGGAACATGAATGAACCGATTACGTATAGCCGGGCTCTTGCTCGTTTTGTTTTTAAGTGCGTGTGGCGAGGAACGTGCGGAGGTCGCGGGGACATACGATGAGGCGACCGAAACCGCGAAAGGGACGACCGTCAACTTTTACTTATGGGGCGGTGACGAAGGCATCAACCGCTACTTGGATGAATACGTCGCACCTCGACTCGCGTCGTCCCACGACATCGAGTTGAAACGTGTGCCGATGGATACGGCCGAGTTCGTGCGACAGCTGTCGCTCGACAAACAGGCTGACCGTGAACGCGGGACCATCGATTTGATGTGGATCAACGGGGACAACTTCCGGAACGCCGCCGAAGCGGACTTGCTGACAGGCGGCCTGTTAGAGCGGATTCCGAACGCGTCACTGTTGAACGAGACGGCGCAAGCGACCGATGCGGGTACGCCGACCGATGGCCTCGAAGTCGCCTGGGGCAACGTACAATTCGTCCTTCATTACGATGCGGATTACGTCAAAAATCCGCCCGAAACGTTCGAACAACTCATTCGATGGACCGAGGAAAATCCTGGCCGTTTCACGTATCCTGAAGTGACGGACTTCACAGGTAACGCCTTTATCCGTCATCTGCTATATGCGGAATATGGAGAGTCTTTACGTGACATGGAGACGATTCCTGAAGCGTTTTGGGACGAACTCGTCGCCTGGTCACCGAACTTGTGGAAACAAGGCGAGACGTATCCGAAGTCGCTCGCCCAGCTGGACCAACTGTACGCAAACGGTGATGTTTGGATGACGATGGGCTTCAATGAACGTCGAGCTGAGGCGGAAGTGAACGCCGACGTCTTCCCGGACAGCACACGCGCGCTCGTGCTTGATCATTCCATCGCCTCGACGCACTTCCTTGCCGTACCGTTCAACGCACCGAACCCGAACGGCGCCATCGTCGTCATCAACGAATTGCTCGCCCCGGAAGTCCAGCTCATGAAGCAACAGGACACATACTGGGGTGATGGGACGTCACTCGACCTCGAGAAGCTCGACGAGGGTGACCGGGAAGCCTTTTTATCGCTAGATGCAGGCCGCACGTATCCGGACCCGGAACGGTTGAGCGAGCGTCAAGTCCCGGACTATGGACCGAACGTGATCGACCTCGTCCGAGAGGGTTGGACACGTGTCGCGCGTTAACGTCTTCGTCAGCCTTATCGTCACATCGTTGCCGCTCACGGCGATTTTGTTCTTACTCCGTGGGGCAGTCGGTACCGACATCGTGGCACTCGCACAAGATGAGGCGTGGTGCGCGAGTCTAGGCGTCACGTTATATGTGACGCTCGTCTCGACGTTCTTCTCGCTCGTGCTCGGGACGTTAGCGGCCCGAGCCGTCTACGTGACGGGGCAGACGTGGCTCTTGACTTGGTTGAAGTGGCCGTTGTTCGTCCCGCACATCGCGGGGGCGTATTTGTTTTATTTATTGTTTGCCGGGGGCTTCCCGTTTTACGGACTGATTGAATCGAATGAGCGGCATCATCTCGTCGTCATCTTGACGTATATATGGAAAGAAGTCCCGTTCGTCTTTCTCATGGTGCTCGGCACGTATGCCCAGCTGAACGCCGGCTATCGCGACATGGCGAAGACGCTCCAACTGAGTCGTTGGCGCCAGTTCGCCGTCGCGGAATGGCCATTTCTGATGAAGCCGCTCCTCGACTCGTTTTGGATTTTGGTGGCGTTCGTCTCGTTCGCGTACGAAGTGCCGGCGCTCCTCGGTGTCACGTTTCCGAAACTCTTCGGCGTGCTTGCCTATGACCGGTTGACGACCGGCTTGTTCTTGGACGAGAGCGAGGCGTATGCCGTCGCCCTCATCTGGACGCTCTTCCTCTTCGTCGGCGTATTGATTTCATACGCATTGACGGCGAGGCACCGGCGTCGAATTGAGAGAGGGGTGAGACGATGAGACGTTTCTTTGTGCTCGTGCTCATCTTGTCGCCGTTCCTTGGATTGCTCACGACCGTGCCGACCTTGGTTTGGGACGATGCGATCGTCAACACGGTCGTCCACGTCGTCGTCATCGCGAGTTTGAACGTATGGCTCGCCCTCGGGACGGCGTGGTGGATCCTGTTCACACAATCTAAGTGGCGCACGTTCGTCGAATGGTTCGTCTTTTTACCTTTGTTCATCCCGGCGCTCGCGGGTACGTTCGGCATGTATATCGCGCTCGCACGGTTCGGACTCATCGGTACAGACATCGGCGTGCTCATCGTGCTGCTCGTCGTGACGTTGCCGTACTCGATTCGGCTCGCCTATAACGCGATGTATGTGATCGGGCGACCGATGTTCGAACAGGCGCTATTTTTACCGCCGCTCAGACGGTATCGTGTCGTCTTGTTCCCGCTTTTAAGCGGGACGATACAGACGATTGTCCTCATGTCGACGGTGATCGTGCTCGGTCAGTTCGTCCTCGTCCAACTGATCGGGGCAGGACTCGTGCCGACCGTGACGACGAGGCTGTATCAAGTTTATGCGGGGAATGATATCGCGCTCGCGTTACAACATACGTGGCTCTTGATTCTCATTCCGGCGGCTTTATATATCGCTATCGGCTTTGGGGTGCGCATGGGGGTGAAGTTCGTGAAAGGAAGGTTATGATGGGCTTACAATTGACGAACATACAAAAGCGATTTAAACGACGTGACGTGTTGGCAGGCGTCGACTTTTTTGTGCGGCAAGGGGAGATACACGCCCTTGTCGGCACGAGCGGGTCCGGGAAATCCACACTGTTGCGCATCATCGCCGGTCTCGAGACGCCGGATGTAGGGAACGTCACATGGAACGGGGCGGCTCTGCTCGGTGTCCCGGCCCACGAGCGGAAAATCACGTTGCTGTCGCAGACCCCGCTCTTGTTCCCGCATTTGACGGTCGGCGAGAACGTGTTGCTCGCAATCCCTGACCGCTCACGCGAGCAGGCAGAGCGCTGGCTCGCACGCGTCCGACTCGCCGGCCGTTACGACGATGAAGTGCACACGTTGTCAGGTGGGGAGGGACAACGGGCCAGCTTTGCCCGGGCGCTCGCCGCCGACCCGCGTCTGATTTTACTCGATGAACCGTTCACGAACCTCGATCCCGATTTGAAGTATGAGCTGCAACAGTTGATTCGTGAGGTGGTAGGCGAGCTTGGTCTGACGGCGCTACTCGTGACGCATGACCGGGAAGAGGCGATGCTCGTCGCGGACCGGGTCACGTTACTCGACGGCGGAACGGTTCATGCGACCGGGACACCACGAGAATTGAGTGAGACAGAACCGACGTTCGGTGATTTCATCGAATTTGAAGGCGAGATGTATCCACTGACGCAATTCGGCGTGTTTGACGACGAGGACGGGGAACGGGTCGAATTGACCCGTCATCTCGTCAAGTTCGGTGTCCGGCTCGGTGAATATCGACGTTCGAACGGGGAGTATGTGATCTTGCCGTCGGACGTGTCGTACACGACTGGCCGAGCGTATTCGTTACGGAAAAAATAAGGAGTGGTTTTATGTTAGATACGTATGGAAGCCGAATCGTCCGTCCCGTCGTCGAACGCGGGGCCGATCGGTTGTTGAAATGGAAGTTTACGCCGAACGAGGTGACCTTACTCGGCGGCATCGTCGGGGTGTCGGTCGGCTTCTTCATCTATAACGATATGCACTGGACGGCCGTCATCTTGTTATGGCTGTCAGGACTGTTCGACGTATTGGATGGGACGATGGCCCGGCGTTCCTCGAAGACAGGATTCGGGACGGTGTTAGACCTTGTCGTGGACCGTCTCGTCGAAATCGCGGTCGTCATCGCGCTCGCTTTGCGGTACCCGGAGCATATGACCGTGTTTCTGTTGCTCCTTGCCTCGTTCATCGTGGCAATGACGGTGTTTTTGGCCGTCGGCGCGAGCAGTTCTCGTCGGTCGGAAAAGACGTTTTATTATCAGCCGGGGATACTCGAACGGACCGAATGCTTTATCTTGTTCAGTCTCATGATTTTGTTCCCGAGCTTTGTCGGGGTCATCGCCACGATTTTCTTGATTCTCGAAGTGGTGACGATCTCTCAACGGATGCTCGAAGCCCGGCGGATTTTACGATGAAGCCGCGTCTCGTTCTCGTCGGTCTCGGGCACGGCCAACTTGAGATTCTGGACCGATTCGACGAGTTGCAAAAGTCGTATGACGTCAAATATATCGGCGGGGAAGAAGCGATCTATACCGGTGCCTTCCCCCAAGTCATCGCCGGAGAACTGACGGACGCGACCGTTCACTTGAGACAAGACGTCAAACCGATCGCTTCGCGACTCGTGTCACTTGACCCGATCAGCCGCATCGTGAAAACAGAAACGGGCGAGGTCCCGTATGACGTGCTCGTCCTTGCGACGGGAGCGGTCAGCCGTGGTGTCGGGCTGGACATTAAGCCGATGACGAAGGAAGGATTGGCAAAGATCGCTTCGAGCGATGCTGTCACGATTGTCGGGGGCGGCAAGGCGGGCGTCGAACTCGCTTTCGCATGCATCCGGACGAAACGTCACGTCACGCTATACGCCTCTGACGTCTTGTCGGATTTGCCGGCCCGTGTGCAACGGACGATAAAGCGACACCTCGTGAGGAGCGGTGTCACCCTCGTATTGCGTAAATACGAGAGGAATGTGCTCCAAGACGGTCTCGTCCTTGATGCGTCAGGCGTCGTACCCGATGGTTGGTGGCGAGAAGCTCGACTCGCAAAGGCGGGTGCGTTCATAGAGACGGACCGTTATTTGAGACACGCTGACTATAAACAAATCTTCATCACCGGCGACATGGCCTCAAGGTTGAACGGCGGCGTCGATGCGGTCCGTTCCGGGCGACACGTCGCCGCCTATTTGCTCGGAGACCGCCGACCGTTCCGGGAGCGGACGTCACTCAATATTTTATTGACGCTACCCGGACAGGCGTTGTTGACGTACGGGAAGTGGACGTGGCACGGACGTCTTCCAAATCATGTGAAACGGCTGATTGATTCACGCTACTTGAAACGGTTCCATTCATGAAAAAAGACGGCCGTAGCCGTCTTGTCGTTTATACGTTCAACGTGTCGAGGAACGATCGGATTTGCATCTCCGTCTTGGCGTGCGCCGAGTGAAGATGTTCTTGTTTCGTGCCGTCTTGATAGAAGAGTAGTGACGGGATGCCACGTACTTCTTGTTCGTCGGAAAGCTCGGGTAACTCGTCGCGGTCGACGACGTACCAATTGAACTGTGGATAGTCTTTGACGAGTTCGTCGACATACATATCGAGACGACGGCAATCCGGGCACCAAGATGTCGTGAAGATGACCATGCCGTTCTCTTTCGTCGCTTCTTGGAATTGTGCTGCTGTTTGAATCGGTTTCATCGTTGAATCTCCCCTTTCCATCTTATTGTCTGTGTCTTTCGAGCGTCCGTCAACCGATTGGCGTTCTCGGTCTGTTCACTAGATGTGATACACTAAAAAAAATAGAACCGCAAGGGATAGGTGATGGTTATGGCGTTACGTCATGCACTACTCGGGTTGTTGACCCATCAGCCTGCGACCGGCTACGCCTTGAACGCGACGTTCAAAGCACAAATGATTCATTTTTGGCACGCTCATCATACACAGATTTATCGCGAGTTACTGAAGATGGAAGACGAGGCGCTCGTCTCATCTGAACACGTCGCCCAACACGATTTGCCGGATAAGAAAATCTATTCAATCACCGATCGTGGACGGGAGGAATTGATCGATTGGCTCCGGCAGCCGACGTCGTTCCAACCGAAGATGAAAGATGAGAACTTGCTTCGGATGAGCCTGCTCCAACTCCTTCCGCTCGATGAGGCGATTCGATACGTCGAGGAGACGAAAGCCCATCACGAGCAGGTCGCCCAGCAAATCCGGACTTTCCAAGCCGCCCATCAATCCGAAGACGACACGCTCGGTTATTTATTGACGAGCGAATATGCGATTCGGATGATGGAAAACTATGCAGGTTGGGCCGATTGGGCCATTGAAGAAATGAAACGACGCGCTCCGAATGCGACCTGACGATCAGGTCGCATGTTTTGTGTACAGATGAATCGGGAGACGGGACAAGACGTCGTCGAGCTTGTCCTCGTCGATTGATTGATGAAACGCGTCAATCGTCTCTTGAAGCTGCTCGACCGACGAAGCACCCGGCAAGACGACGGCGCACGTTCGTCTCGCCGCGGCAAGCGCGTACGCTTGGATCGGTTTTGGCAACGTCGGCAACAGGTCGCGCAACTCGTCCTCGTTCCAAGACTCAAATCCTTTCTCACCCAAGCGTTCGGACCATTCGTCGGTCAACAGCCCTTTTGCGAGCGGACCACGGCCAACGATTGGGACGTCGAGCTCGAGCGTCTCGATGCGTCGGTCGAGCAAGGAATATGGCGTCATCAACACGTCGAGCTCGCCGTGCTCGAGCCAATAACGGATGACGTTCGGACGGATGGACGACAAACCGATTTGACGGATGACGCCTCGCTGTTTCTGTTCACGCATGAACGCGATCGTCTCGTCGAGATCATCTTCAATCGTACCGCCGTGGACGTAGTATAGATCTAAATAGTCGGTCTGCAATCGCTCGAGCGAGCCGGCGAGCGCCGTCTCTAAATAGCTCGCCCGCGGATTCCACCGCATCCCGTCTGCCGTCAGTTCATTGCCGCCTTTACTCGTCAAAAACAGTTCTTCGCGACGAGAGGCGAACGTCGAACCGACGATCTCCTCGACTTTGTACCGGTCATAGACGTCAGCGGTGTCGAAGTGCCGAATCCCCGCACGATAGGCTGCTTCTAAAATCGCTTTCGCTTCCGTTTCACCATGCTTCAAGATGGACATCGTGCCAAGACCTAGTTCTGCCATTCATAATTCCTCCTTGTTCCGTCTACTTGTTTCACTCATAATCAAAGTATAAAGCAAAAAGTGAGGCGGATATACATATGGTCGAGAAAACGATTGAACGTGAAGTCATCTATGAAGGAAAAATCTTTGACGTCGAGAGGCACGTCGTCGAACTGCCAAACGGTGGAACGTCGGTCCGTGAGCTCGTCTACCATAACGGTGCCGTCGCCGTACTCGTCATCGATGAAGACGATCGCATCGTGCTTGTCGAGCAGTATCGGAAGGCGTTCGAGTCGATGTCACTCGAGATTCCAGCCGGGAAACTCGAAAAAGGAGAAGAAGTGCTCGCGAGCGCTCGACGTGAACTCGAGGAGGAAACGGGCTATACAGCCGAGACGCTTGAAAAGATTTTCTCTTTCTACGGGGCCCCGGGCTTTTGTAGCGAGCGGGTGGATGTGTTCGTCGCACACGGGCTGACGGCAGGGGCGATGAATTTAGACGAGGACGAATTTTTGAACGTGGAACGTTTCACGTTCGACGAGGCGAGTGCGCTGTTAGCGAGCGGGCGCATCACTGACGCCAAGACGATTATGGCGATTCAATGGTGGCAATTGTCTAAATTAAAATAATTCTAATCTAAATTGTCATATGATACACTTACTTAGTAATGATTTTAATTTGAAAATGACGCCATTTTTCGGTATGCTTTGAATAGTGAACTATTGTAAAGAGGGGGCGCCTTATGGAAACGCGAATCGACCGAATTAAACAGCAGTTGAGCGCCAAAGGATATAAATTGACTCCACAACGAGAATCAACAGTCCGCATTTTACTTGAGAATGAGGCCGACCATCTCAGTGCGGAGAACGTCTTCATGCTCGTCAAAGCAATCGCACCTGAGATTGGGCTCGCGACGGTTTATCGAACGCTTGAATTATTAACTGAACTCGGTGTCGTCGATAAGGTCAACTTCGGAGACGGCGTAGCCCGCTTCGACTTGAGACCAGAAGGAGCGAACCATTCCCACCACCATCTCGTCTGTGTCGAATGTGGATCAGTCGAAGAGATCATGGAAGATTTGCTCGTCGAAGTCGAGAAAAAAGTGGAACGCAAATACGAATTTTTAATTAAAGACCATCGCCTGACGTTTCATGGAATCTGTAAAGTGTGCCAAGCGAAAGGTGTCACGCTTGAAGGCCATAAGGCCGTCATTAACGGATGAATCGAAAACCCGTACGCTCCGAGTTGGAGCGTACGGGTTTTGTTGTTAAGACAGATATCGGGCTAGGTGAAGCGCGATGCCTTCTTCATTGTTCGAGCGGGTCACGTCGGTCGCGATTGCTTTGATCGCATCGACCGCATTGTCCATCGCTACACTGATCCCTGCATATTCGAGCATGGAACGGTCGTTATGACCGTCTCCGAAGGCAATCGTCTGGTCACGTGCGATGCCGAGACGTCGGAACACATGGTCGAGGGCACGTGCTTTATCGATCCCGTAATCTGTGAACTCGTAATACATCGTCGCTGTGAACATTCCGGTCACTTGTTCATTGAACGGACGCGACATCTCGTCCGCGTTCGCCTGCAAGTAGTCCGGTTGGCCGGCGACGAGGATTTTATAGACGGGGAAGGTAATTGCATCTGCGAGACGCGGTTCTTCTCGGAGTTGGAACCGTCCGCCACGCGATTCATATTCGATGATGTTGAACGGTTCCCCGTTTAGTTCAAGCATGCCAGAAAACACGTCGTTCACGTACAAGTACGTCTCATCGTTAAGCATCGGGATGACATCAAAGCCGGTCAAATGGTCGAGGATGGCGCGCGCAACGTCTCGGTCGATTGCTTGTTCAAACAACGTCTCGCCGGTCGTCGCATCCGTCACACATGCCCCGTTCGACGAGACGATCAACCCCCCGTATTGTTCGAGCTTCAATTCCGTCGCGAACGGTTCGATGCCCCGCTTCGGCCGACCCGAGGCGAGCACGACTCTTATACCGTTCGCTTGGAGCGAGAGGAGCGTCTCTTTCGTCTTTGGGGAGATCATCTTCTGGTCGTTCAATAATGTGCCGTCAAGGTCTAACAAAACCGCTTGAATCATTTGTCCATCTCCTTTTATATGGTGAGCTCGATGCGGTTGGATTCAGGATCGAGGATGACGCTCTCGTAATAACTGTCCCCAGTCGTACGCGGACCGTCAAGTCGCTCATAGCCGTCGTCGACGAGACGTCGCGTCATCACGTCGACTTCTTCTTTGCTACCGAGACTGATGGCGAGGTGGGCATAACCGAGCGTCTCTTGCCCCGGGTTTTGAATATCCGCCCGGCGCATCAGTTCAAGTCGGCAGTCTGACTGTGGGAACGTCAAAAAGTACGAAGCGAACTGGTTTTGTTCATTCTGATAAAGGTCATTCGCCTTCGCCTCAAAATACGTCTCATAAAAACGACGCATGACGTCTAGGTCGTCCACCCAAATGGCGACATGGGCAATGTTCATACGGTCTCCTCCTGTCGGTTAGTTAAGATGTGGTTCAACCGCTCCGTGTTCAACAGCATGAATAGCATGATGAACAAGAGGACGATTGGGAAGATGCCGAGTGACAACTTCGTGGCGATCAAGCCGAATAGTGGAGGCAAGAACGTGCTCCCGATATAGGCGAACGCCATTTGGTAACCCATCAAGTGTTTCGCCCGCTGTCTACCGAATCGAACGGGCGTCTCATGCAACATACTCGGATAGATCGGGGCAAGGCCGAGACCGACTAGAATGAGACCGACAATCATCGCACCGTTGAGCGGAAGGACGAATACGAGACTTCCTATTAAGGCGAGGCATTGACCGAGACGAATCATCTGACGATTCGTAAAACGGAACGACATAAACCCGCTCAACAATCGTCCGACTGTGATGCTGCCGTAGTAAATCGACACCCACGTCGCGGCCGTTGCAATCGAGAACTGCTTCATTTGGACGAGATAGCTGCTCGCCCACAAACCGACGAGCGCCTCGACGCCGCAGTATAAGAGAAACGTGACGAGCGCATAAGACAAGCCGCGCGGAAGCGTGTGGTCCAGTTTGGTCACGGCCGCCTCATCCTGATGATTGGATTTGTCGCATTTACTTCCTGACGCCACAAAGGAAAGGATAGTAACAGTAAGAATGCCAGACCGAATTGAATCAAAGCGACGACGAGATAGCCGTCGCGCCATCCGTTCTCATCCAACAAGGAAGCCATGATGAGCGGGCCACCGGTCGCCCCGACTCCCCAAAAACAGTGGAGCCAGTTCATATGATGTGCCGCGTAATGCTCGGCCACATAATGATTCAACGCGGCATCGACGGCACCGGCGCCAAGGCCGAGCGGAATCGACAGGGCGAATAACCACGGGAGCGACGGGGCGGTAGAGAAACCGAATAGACAAAGGGCCGTCAAGACGCCTGAACCAAACGTGACTTGTTTCGTGTCGAACCGCTCGAGCAGTTTCCCGCTGAACAAACTCGATATAATCGTTCCTGCCGCGATGGTCATAAAAATCCATCCCGCCATCGCCAGAGGCGCATTCAATTCTACACGCATCGATGGCCAACCAACTCCGAGTAACGCATCGGGGAGGCCTAAGCTAATAAAGGCGATATAAATCACCGTCAATAATAAAAAGCCGCTCATGTGTCACCTCATTCAAATCGTTTCAAGTAGTGTCTCGACACAAAAGGTGATGAGACCTTGGAAGTAATGCTCTTCCCATAGACCGCGTGTCAAATCGGGCAAATGCGTCGCCGCGATGTAGCGTTCACTTCGTTTACGAACCCGGCGGATATCTTCCTCAGTCACATCGATATCCGAAAAGACGATCGTATGCGGATTGAGCGTCGCAGTGAACGTCGTGATGAGCCGGGCAAGCGCATCGCATGCTTGATCCGTCAGCGGCGTTCCGCGTTGGTGATTGCGAATGCGATCGTAAAACGTGTGATGCGCATAAAACGGTAGAAACGAAATCTCCCCCGTGAAATTCGTCTTTCCACGAATTAAACGACCGTTAAGGAGAATGCCCGACCCCGGCCCGTTCTTGCCTAAATAGACGTAAACGATCGTTTCATCTGCATACGTGGGTACAGACCGACCGTAGCCGTATACAGCTGCGTTCATGTCGTTCTCGACTACGACGGGCACATCGAACGTCGACTCAAGTAACGTGGTCAGCGCAACGTTAGAAAGGGTCGGGTAATCCGGTGCATAGATAATCTCACCGTCTGCGACGGCGGCAGCGACGCCGATCGTGACGGCTTGTATCGAATGTGACGCCAGTTGGCTAGCCAACAAGTCGAACAGCGTCTGTAGATGATTTCCGTGTCGGATCGCCATCCGGCCCTTGTCGAGCGTCGTCCCGATCGCGTCAATGCGGCGGTAGGCGATGACATCTTGCTCGATGTAGGCACATAGTCCGTTCGCCGCAGACGGATTGAATACATAGCGTGTGGCCGGTCTTCCTCCTGTCGAAGGGGTGAGGCCTTGTTCGTTGACTTCGCCAGCCGCACGCATCAATTCCAAATGCTTTTTGACCGTCGGAAAACTATGACCGATCGCTTCGCTAATTTCAGCGACGGTGTGATGGTCATGAAAGACGAGTTGACGTCGAATCGCAACCGACAAGGGAGTCGCCTTTCCTTTCATCTCAATCCTCCCTTCCTACTTTTTAAATAATTTTAATAAGTCGTCGATAGTGTAGCAAACTATTCATTTCCGAGCAACTCAATTGTCAAAACGTTGGCGGGATTCATCACGAAAAATTGTCACAAAAAAGCTTTAAGAAAATTGAGGTCAGACGTCTTCACAACGGTTTACATAAGTGATATGATGTAAGCGTATTCAGGTGTGAACGAGAAAGGAGGGGGATATCATGCGTTCGCAAGTCGAGTCTTTTTTACAATATATGACCGTTGAGAAACGAATGTCCTCGAACACGAGACAAGCCTATGCGAGCGATTTGACGCAGTACTTATCGACATTGACGCAACTCGATGTCACGGACTGGAACGATGTCTCACGGTCCCATATCGTCAAACATATGGAAGAGTTGTCTCAAGCAGGACGAGCCGCATCATCACTTCGACGCGCCGTCAGTTCGATTCGGACGTTCCATCACTATCTAAAGATGACGAATGAAACGTCGACCGACCCGTCACTGTATCTCGAGTCGCCGAAAGCGGAGCGGCAACTGCCGGACACATGGTCGCAAGAGGAAGTCGAGCGGTTGCTCGACAGCGTCCCGACGTCGGACCCGCTCGCGCTTCGTGACCGGGCCATGCTCGAACTGTTGTATGGTACCGGGATGCGGGTCAGTGAACTTCTTGGCCTTGATTTGGATGATTTACAGTTCGAATTGGGGTATTTACAGTGTGAAGGCAAAGGGGAGAGTGCTCGAATCATCCCGGTCTCCTCTGTCGCCCAAGGATTTGTCGAACGGTATATCCAGCAAGCCCGTAACGGGATTGGTGGTCGGGAGACGGAAGCACTGTTTCTGAATGGACGGGGTGGACGCCTCAGCCGTCAAGGATTTTGGAAGATGATCAAGCGACGCGCGAAAGAGGCCGGCATCCGAAAAGAAATTACGCCGCACGTGCTCCGTCATTCGTTCGCCACGCACCTTCTCGAGAACGGTGCCGATTTGCGTGCGATTCAACAGATGCTCGGTCATGCAGACCTCTCTACGACTCAAGTTTACACCCATGTCAATAAGTCCCGGCTTCACGATGTATATCGGAAACATCATCCCCGGGCGTAACACCTTTAAAGGAGGAACTTTTTGTGAAGAAATTTAAACGTATTTTCCTAGTCGTCATGGACTCGGTCGGGATTGGCGAAGCGCCAGATGCCGAACAGTTCGGGGACGCAGGCTCAGACACGCTCGGTCATATCGCTCGCGAGCACGGCGGGTTGGCGATGCCGCACATGGGCCGTCTCGGTCTAGCGAACATCAAACCAATCGAAGGCATCGAGGCATCGGACGCACCGAGCGCTTACGGACGGATGCAAGAAATCTCGGCTGGGAAAGATACGATGACAGGACACTGGGAAATCATGGGGCTTCACATCGATACGCCGTTCCGTGTATTCGAGGAGTTTCCTGACGATTTGATCAATCGATTGAAAGAGTTCAGCGGGCGTGACATTATCGGCAACAAACCGGCTTCAGGGACAGAGATTTTAGATGAGCTCGGAGAAGAGCACGTCAACACGGGCGCCCTCATCGTCTACACGTCGGCCGATTCGGTGCTCCAAATCGCAGCGCACGAAGAAGTCGTGCCGCTCGACGAGTTATACCGCATCTGTGAGTATGCGCGTGAAATCACACGAGAAGATCCGTACATGCTCGGTCGCATCATCGCGCGCCCGTTCCTCGGTACGCCTGGGGCTTGGGTCCGGACCTCGAACCGTCACGATTATGCCCTCAAACCGTTCGGGAAAACGGTCATGAACACGCTTCAAGATGCCGGGAAAGATGTGATCGCACTCGGGAAGATTAGCGATATTTACGACGGTGAAGGCGTGACGAAGGCCGTTCGCACAAAGTCGAACATGGACGGCATGGACAAACTTGTCGAATCGCTCGATGAAACGTTCGAAGGACTTTGCTTCTTGAACCTCGTCGACTTTGATGCACTCTTCGGTCATCGCCGTGACCCGGCTGGTTATGCGCAGGCACTCGAAGAATATGACGCGCGGTTACCAGAAGTGTTTGCCAAGTTGCGCGAGGACGACCTCTTAATCATCACGGCAGACCACGGGAACGACCCGACGCATCCAGGTACGGACCATACGCGTGAATACGTCCCGCTCATCGTTCATCACCACGGAGCGACAGCGATCGACCTCGGCATTCGAGGCACGTTCGCAGATATCGGCGCGACGGTCGCGGATAACTTTGACGTCGACGCACCAGCAATCGGAAAAAGTTTCTTAAACGAAATTTGAGGAGGCCATTCACATGGTAAATTGGAATGAAACGAAAGCATTTTTACAGGAACGCATGAACGGCACACCGGAGATCGGTTTGATTTTAGGGTCAGGGCTCGGTGTACTTGCCGACGAGATTGAAAACCCTGTCGCCATCCCTTATGAAGACATCCCACATTTCCCGGTGTCGACGGTCGAAGGCCATGCCGGCCAACTTGTCTTCGGAGACCTTGAAGGAAAACGCGTCGTCGCGATGCAAGGTCGTTTCCACTTCTACGAAGGCTATTCGATGGAGCAAGTGACGTTCCCGGTACGTGTCCTCAAATTGATTGGTGTCGAGACGCTCATCGTCACAAACGCTGCCGGCGCATGTAATGAGAACTTCAACCCGGGAGATTTGATGATCATCACGGATCACATCAACTTCTTCGGGACGAGCCCGCTCATCGGAAAAAACGCGAACGAATTCGGAACGCGTTTCCCGGATATGTCGGAAGCTTATGACAAACAGCTCGTGAAATTGACGGAACAAGTCGCTTCAGACCTCGGTCTCAACGTCCAAAAAGGGGTGTACTTCGGGAACACCGGCCCGACGTATGAGACGCCTGCCGAAGTGAGAATGGCTCGCCTGCTCGGAGGAGACGTCGTCGGGATGTCGACGGTCCCAGAAGTCATCGTCGCACGTCACTCGGATATGCGCGTTCTTGGCATTTCTTGCGTCTCGAACATGGCGGCCGGTATTTTGGATCAGCCGCTCAATCACGAGGAAGTCATCGAGACGACAGAACGCGTCCGTCAAGACTTCTTGTCACTCGTGCGCGGCACGATTAAAAGCATCTAATTTAATCCCACTTACATCCAACTAGGAGGACGAAACTTATGCGTATGGTCGACTTGATTTTGAAGAAACGTAACGGTGGCGAATTGAACGAGGAAGAGATTCGCTTCGTCGTCGAAGGGTTCACGAACGAATCGATTCCAGATTATCAAATGTCTGCCCTCTCGATGGCGATTTACTTCAACGGGATGACAGAGAAAGAGACAGCTGCCCTCACGATGGAGATGGTGAAGTCTGGGGACGTCATCGACCTCTCGAACATCGAAGGCAAAAAAGTCGATAAACACTCGACAGGAGGCGTCGGCGACAAGATCAGTCTCATCGTCGCGCCACTCGTCGCGTCAATCGGGATTCCGGTCGCGAAGATGAGTGGCCGTGGCCTCGGCCACACGGGCGGCACGATTGACAAGTTGGAGTCGTTCCCTGGTTTTAACGTCGAATTGACGGAAGAACAGTTCACGAAACAAGTGAACGACATCAAGATGTCGATTATCGGCCAGACGGGGAACTTGACGCCAGCTGATAAGCGCCTGTATGCGCTACGTGATGTCACGGCGACAGTTGATTCAATCCCGCTCATCGCGAGCTCGATTATGTCGAAGAAGATTGCGGCCGGTGCCGACAGCATCGTCCTCGACGTGAAGACGGGGTCTGGCGCGTTCATGAAATCGTTCGATGATGCGAAAGCGCTCGCCGAGGAGATGGTCGCGATTGGGAAGAACGTTGGCCGCCAAACGGTCGCTGTCATTACCGACATGGACCAACCGCTCGGTTTTGAGGTCGGGAACGCGAACGAAGTGAAGGAAGCGATTGAAGTATTGTCTGGAAAAGACGTCGAGGACTTGAAGACGATCGCGTTGACGATTGCTGGCCACATGGCCGTTCTCGGCGGGTTCTATCCGACGTTCGATGAAGCGTACGCTGACCTCGAGAAACGGATTGCCGATGGGCACGCCCTCGAGGTGTTCCGTCAGTTCGTAGCGGCACAAGGTGGCGACGCGTCGCTCGTCGATGACTTGTCGAAACTTCCGCAAGCAAAATATGAGACGACGTTCGTCGCGAAGCAGGCGGGCTACGTCGAGTCAATCATCGCCGATGAAGTCGGTGTCGCCGCGATGCTCCTCGGGGCAGGTCGGGCAACAAAAGATGATCAGCTCGACTTCGCGGCCGGCATCACGCTCGAGAAGAAAGTCGGCGACCGGGTCGAAGAAGGCGACGTCATCGCCGTCTTGCGCGCGAACATTGAAGATATGTCTTCGGCGCTCGAACGGATGGATCACGCCTACACAATCGGTGAGGCGAAGCCTGAGGCGCGTCCGCTCATTCACGCGGTCATTCAGTAAGTCAGAACGCCTGTTTCCACAAAACAGTGGAGACAGGCGTCTTTTTTTGATAGAATGGGCAATGTGAGTGATGATAACTATATGAACATAAAGGGGTTTTTGTACATGAAAAAAGGATCGATGAAACTTGAGAACGGTGAAATGATCGAATTCGACTTGTTCCATGACGCAGCACCAATCACGGTAGAAAACTTCGAAAAACTTGCGAACAGCGGCTTCTACAACGGCTTGACGTTCCACCGTGTCATCCCTGGCTTCGTGAGCCAAGGCGGATGCCCACAAGGAACGGGTATGGGCGGCGCAGGCTATACGATTCCTTGCGAGACGTCGACATCGTTCCCATATAAACATGAGGCAGGCTCGCTCTCGATGGCACACGCTGGACGCAACACAGGTTCGTCACAGTTCTTCATCGTCCACGAGCCACAGCCGCACTTGGACGGCGTGCACACCGTATTCGGGAAAGTGACGTCTGGTCTCGAGCATGCAGTCAAGCTCCGTCAAGGCACGAAGATGGCCGAAGTCAAGGTGTGGGACGAGAATTGATTTTTGTATGACCGTTATGGCACAATGAGCCATGTCTCTCACGTGTTCACTTCGTGAAACTTGAATGACTAAAGGTGGTGAAACCAGCAATGCTGGTGAAATATAAACAATCGTACGAAAAGACAGCGATGGGCCTCTTGGCGTTCTCGTGTAGCGACAAGTCCCCGCTCGCGCTGTTAGAGCTCGTCCGCTCTTACGAGGAAGACCCTGCCCGTTTCCTTTATCTATGGAAAGTCGGGGAAGACTTCGTCGGAATCATCGGGATGGAACAACAAGATACGACGATGCATATTTTGCATATCGCCTTGTCGCCATCGTTCCGGGGCGAGAAACGCTCTTATGAACTGCTCGATGAGACTCGAAATTTGTTGCCGCTTGACTTGACGCTAACGGGTCAAGGCAAGACAGGTGAACTGCTTGATAAATGGAATCAAGTGGCCATATAAAAAGCTAGGCAGCGTGCCTAGGTACTCGACTGCAGACAACGATGTCTGCAGTTTTTTATGTCATTTTTTGGCCTTGTTTCGAGCTTCAAGTGCCCGCAGTCGTTCCTTGACGACTGGACTTCGGTCGCGATACAAGTGCTTATGCACAAGTTCCTCAAAGGAGAGCGCGGTCGGTTCGAACGCGTGTTTCAATCGTTCGATGCGGGCCCTCGTCGTCGGCTCGAGCGGGAGTACGGTCGACAAAGGCCATATAGTCAGGTCGCGTTTGAATTGTGGGATGTCGACGCCGAGCGACTGGAGTTCGTCTGCGGCGAAATCGAGTTTACGGTGCAATGCGGCGATACTCTTTCGTGCACCGATCTCATTGCCGCGTCGGGCGTGATAGTGGGCGACCGCATATTGGATGAGCACCGCATAGCCGAGTGATGCCCGGTTTCCGGCTTGCCATGCCTCTTCGAGTACTTCGTGGCATTCAAAATAATCGGCATGGCACTCGAACAAGAGCGTATACTGGGTAAAAGGGGTAGTCAAATCAAATTTCTCCTTTCGTGGTCGCAGTCCTATAAAACATGTTATACTAAAGCGCAAAAATGTAAAATGGCAGGTGTCTCTATGGAAGCGTATAACGTCAAAATTGATACGTTCGAAGGGCCGCTCGATTTGTTGCTCCATTTGATTGGGAAGATGGAGCTCGACATCGTCGATATTTCTGTTGCGGAAGTCACGGACCAGTATGTCGCCTTCATCCGTACAATGCAAAAGTTTGAGCTCGACGTCGCGAGCGAATATTTGGTCATGGCGGCGACGCTCCTCCAATTGAAGAGTAAGCAGCTATTGCCCCCTGTACCCGTCGAGGAAGACGACATCCCTGACTTTTCGGATGAACCGACACGCGAAGGGTTGATTCGTCAATTGATTGAATATAAAGCGTACAAAGAAGCGGTCGTCTTCATGCGTGAACAAGAGGAGCAACGGCTCGAACTGTATAGCCGTCCCGGTGACGATTTATCGCGTTATACGTCTGAACATGAGCCGTATGACGGGCCTCTGAACTTTTCTGATTTACTTCACGCCTACTCGAAGATGGTCGAGCGAAAGCGTTGGAAAGAACGGCGTAAGAAAACGATCAAACGTGAAACGCGCACGCTTGAAGAGCAGATGACGCGGCTGCATGAACACGTCGCATCGAAACGCAAGACGTCGTTCTTCGCTTTCTTCGAGGAACGGCCGGACGTGTCCGACCTCGTCGTGACGTTCATGGCGCTCCTCGAGTTGATCAAGTTGCGCGTCGTGACGACTTCGCAAGTCGAGCGTGATATCGAGATCTCGTTCATCGAGACGTCAAAGGAAAGGGATGAAGCCGTTGTTGTCCTATGAAACTATCATTGAAAGTTTACTGTTCGTCGTCGGAGAGGAAGGGATGGAGGTCCGAGCACTCGCCGAGACGCTCGACATCTCGGAAGCCGCCGCCCGTGAACAGTTAACGAAACTCGAGATCTCGTTCAAAGACTCGGGTCGTCCGTTTCAACTGATTGAATCGGCCGGTGTCTATAAGCTCGTGACAATCCCGGACGTGTCGCCTTACATTCAGCGATACGTCGGGACGATGGCGGAACAGGCGCTCTCGCGTGCGGCGATGGAGACGCTCGTCATCATCGCGTATAAGCAACCGGTGACGCGGGCAGACATCGAGGAAGTGCGCGGTGTGAAAGTGGAACGTGTCATTCACACGCTACTCTCAAAAGGCCTCATCGAATCGGCCGGTCGCGCGAAGACGCTCGGTCGCGCAAAGCTTTACCGGACGACCGAGCATTTCCTTGATCATTTCGGGTTTAACTCGCTCGACGAGTTACCACCATTAACATTTGAAGACGAGCTCTCGGACGAAGGCGATTTGTTCTTCGCAGAGCCGGCACGTCATTCGCAAGACAGATTGGAGAAGGATTAATTCATGGAACGTTTACAAAAAGTAATTGCCCAAGCAGGTGTCGCTTCACGGCGAAAAGCAGAAGAAATGATTTTAGACGGCCGCGTCCGTGTCAACGGGAAAGTCGTCCGTGAACTCGGTACGAAAGTTGGACCGAAATCAGAAGTTGAAGTCGATGGTGTCAAAATCGAACAAGAAGAGCACGTCTATTACGTCGTCTACAAACCGAGCGGCTACGTCTCGACGGTCGATGACGATAAAGGACGAAAAGTCGTCACGGACCTCGTCCCACCAGGCTCGCGCGTTTTCCCGGTCGGTCGTCTCGACTACAATACGACAGGGTTGATTCTACTCACGAACGACGGCGAGTTCTCGAACTTGATGACGCACCCGAAGTTCAAGATTCCGAAGCGCTATGTCGCGAAAGTGAAAAATGTCCCGTCGTACATCGCCATCAAAGAACTCGAGTCGGGCGTCAAGCTTGACGACGGCTTCAAGACGGGTGGTGCGAAAGTCCGGATGAAATCGGTCGACCATAAGAAAAACACGGCGATCGTCGAGCTCGTCATCTCCGAAGGTCATAATCGCCAAGTCCGTCGCATGTTCGAAGCGGTCGGCTCGGAAGTGATTAAACTGAAACGTGAACAGTTCGGTTTCTTGACGCTTGACGGGTTGACGACAGGAGAATGGCGTGAACTTTCACGCAAAGAAGTGTCGAAACTTCGCGAACTCGCGAACCCGACCGTCCCGCTCGAAAAACGAGGCAAGAAAAAGAAGAAATGACAATAAAAAAATCGTCCTTTGTAGGATGATTTTTTTGATTGTGGAGATTGTGTGACAAAACAATGAAAAAAGTCTGTTAATGTGCGTTTTTATTGTTTTTTCAGTACAATAGCAACTGAAAGGAAGGTGTGATCAATCATGAAGAAAGAGAAGACGGGTGACCGCATGGAGCAAGCGATGGCCCATAAGAAGAAACGTTCGTTTTGGCGGCTCATGGTCATGACGATGGTGCTGTTCGCAGGTGCGGTCGTCGTCATGCAACTGATTGAACAAGCAGGAAACGACGGCCGGGTCGAAGCCGGAGATACGGCACCGAATTTCAAGCTTGTCAGCCTCGATGGGGCGACGATGCTCGAACGTGAGAACTACGAGGGCAAGGGACTGCTTTTAAACTTCTGGGGTACGTTCTGTGAGCCGTGCAAGAAAGAGATGCCGGTCGTCCAAGAAAACTATGCGACGCTACAAGACATGGGGGTCGACTTCTGGGCGGTCAACGTCGGGGAGACGCCACTTCGCGTCGACAATTTTGTAAACGGTCTCGGCGTCAAGCTCGACTATCCGATTTTGATGGATACGCGTAGCGAGGTCGAGAAGGCATACGGCATTTATAACTTGCCGGTCACGTTCGTCATCGATGAGGACGGGAACGTGATTGAGAAATATGAAGGTGAACTCACAAAAGAGAAATTGATGGAGTTGGCCGAGAAGTCATTGTAAGGGAACGGGGGGCGCACACATGCTAGATATGAAATATGACGGCGCTGATTTGCGGTCGAAACGACGTCCGAGATCATGGATTGATCGCGTCTGGAGCTTCTTTGCATCGGTAAAGGTCGGGCTCTGGTTGATTGCTGTGATTATCGTCGGTTCCGCTGTCGGTACGATTTTCCCGCAGGAAATGTACATCCCGCAACAATTGCCGGCGAGCCAGTATTACACGCAAGAGTACGGTTCGGCCGGAACGCTCTACTACACGCTTGGATTCCATAATCTTTATACGTCATGGTGGTATATCGGGCTCATCGTCATGTTGACACTGTCGCTCATCGTCGTGTCAATCGATCGGTTCTTCCCGTTGTACAAAGCGTTGAAAAACCAGCCGGTGCGACGTACCGACCGTTTCATGCGTGGGCAACGTCTAACTGGAGAAGGAAAAGGCTCGGACGCACAAATCGATGCGTTCGGTGACGCTTTAAAAGCGAAACGCTATCAAGTGAAGCGTGACGGTGACGCACTGCTCGCCGAGAAACATCGCTTCGGGCGCTGGGGCCCATACGTCAACCACGTCGGTCTCGTCATCTTCTTCATCGGGGCGATGCTCCGCGTCTTCCCTGCCTTCTATACAGACACGCTCGAATGGGTGCGGGAAGGGGACACGGTCGCGCTCGAGGCGACCGAAGACGAGTATTATTTGCGCAACGACCAATTCATTCTCGAGATGTACGACCCAGAGAACAATGAGGAAGATGCGAAGTTCGCCGATGCAATCGAGAAGGCGGGTGCCGTCCCGAAAAACTATGAGACGGAATTGACGCTCTTCAAGAAGACCGGGACGAACGATGACGGATCGCCTGTTCTCGAAGAAGTCGAGGTTGGTTCGACGAAAGTGAACCATCCGTTCAAGTTTGATAAGTATGAAGTCTATCAAGAGCAGTACTCGAGCCGTCCCGAGTTCTTATCGATGTCGTTTAGCGTCGGTGATAAAGAGACGGGCGAACTGTACGGCCCGTTCACGGTCGACTTGGACAACCCGGAGACGACGTATGCGCTCGGGGACGTGACGGTCTCGTTGAAAGACTTATATCCTGACTTTGAAGTGCGAAACGGGGTGCCGGATACGAAATCGCCGCGCGCATTGAACCCGGCGTTCTTCTTCACAATCGATACGCCGGAAGGGACGAGCGAGACGAACTTGATTGGAATCCGGATGAACGTGGCCGACGAAGAGAATCGGTATGCCGTTCAATTCGCAGGGACCGAGATGGCGAGTACGAGTGGTCTCCGGGTGAAGAGCGACTCGACGTACCCGATTTTAATCGTCGGTGGGACGATCTTTATGATTGGGATCGTGATGGGGATGTATTGGCCACACCGTCGCGTCTGGATACGTCGTCACGGTGAGACGGACGTTCTCGTCGCGGGCTTCACGAATAAAAACCCGTCGTCGCTTCGTCGTGAAGTGTCGCCGCTTCTCGAGAAGGCAGGGCTGCCGATTTGGGAAGATCAGGCGATGTTCGAAAAAGAGACAAACGCCAACTCAACAACTGAAAGAGGGGAATCTTAATGGAATGGATTCAATGGAGCAGTCGTCTGCTCCTCATCGCGTTCATTTTATACGCCGTCGCGACCGTGTTGTTCACGATCGCGGTCAGCGGGATGCGTAAAGACCGAAACGTCAACCGTGTCCCATACGGCAAAATCGCGTTCATCTTGGCTGTGATCGGCTTTATCGCCCAGACAGGCTACTTTATTTTACGCTGGGCCGGTGTCGGTTATGCGCCTGTGTCGAACTTGTACGAATATACGACGTTCTTTGGAATGATGATAGTGCTCGGTTTCCTCGTCGTCTATGGGATTTATAAAAATGATGTGCTCGGCTTGTTCGCGATGCCGGTGGCGCTACTCGTCATCGCCTTCGCTTCGATGTTCTCAAGCGACGTGGCACCACTCATCCCGGCACTCAACAGTGTCTGGTTGAAGATTCACGTCACGACGGCCGCCCTCGGGCAAGGCATTCTCGCAATCAGTTTCGCGTCAGGACTCATCTTCTTGTTAAATGAGACATCGATGCGCGAACAATCGAAGTCGCGCACGTGGCTCGAAGTGACGATGTTCGTCCTCGTCTGTACGCTCGGCTTCATCCTCATCTCGATGCTCTTCAAAGGGATTGGTGCCGGTGGTGTCGTCGAGTTCACGAACGACCGAGGCGGCCAAGAGACGTACGAGTACTTCATGCCGATCTTGTTCGCACCAGAAGGCGCACAACTCCTATCTGGGTCGAGCGGCTTGTCACTTGAGCTTCCGAACTTCATCAACACGTTGAAGTTGAATACGCTCGTCTGGTCGGTCATCGCGGGACTCGTGCTCTACGTCTTGCTCCGCTTCGTCATTCTCCGTAAGCGGATCGCCGAGTCGTTGCAGCCGCTCGCGAAGAAGGTCAGCCTCGACCTCGCCGATGAGATCAGTTATCGCTCGGTCGCCATCGGGCTACCGGTCTTCATCCTCGGCGGCCTCATCTTCGCCATGATTTGGGCACAAATCGCCTGGAACCGATTCTGGGGCTGGGATCCGAAAGAAGTGTGGGCGCTCATCACGATGCTCATCTATATCTATTATCTCCACATGCGAATTCAGCGCGGGTGGACGGGAACGAAAGCGGCCTGGCTATGTGTCGGCGGTTTCGCTGTCATCATGTTCAACCTCGTCTTCGTCAACCTCGTCATCGCCGGGTTGCATTCGTACGCGTAATGAAAGAAGTCACTTCGGTGGCTTCTTTTTTCGTAAGGGCATACAACTCACCGTTGTGAAGCCAAATAATAGAGTGGTATAGTTATGAAAGAGAGCGGAATGTTCACAATTGTGCAACAATCGCTACATCTTGCAATGGATCTCTAGGAGGTTTTAGTGGATGGCTGATAAAACGAAAATTCTAGTGGTCGACGATGAGGAAAGAATTCGTCGACTGTTGAAAATGTATCTCGAACGCGAACAGTACGTCATCGAAGAAGCGACGAACGGGGAAGAGGCGCTGCAGCTCGCACTTGAGCGTGATTATGACGTCATCTTGCTAGATCTGATGATGCCTAAGATGGACGGGGTCGAGGTGTGTACGGAACTCCGTAAGTCGAAAGCGACGCCGGTCATCATGTTGACGGCGAAAGGCGAAGAGATTGACCGGGTCCAAGGGTTCGAGGTCGGGGCGGACGATTATATCGTCAAACCGTTCAGCCCACGTGAAGTCGTCCTGCGCGTCAAGGCGCTTCTTCGCCGCTCGGGAGCGACGAAGTTCCTCCGGACGTCAGAGAAGTCGAAAGACTTGATCGTTTATCCGCATCTGACGATTGACAATGACGCCCACCGCGTCACCGTCGATGGCGAAGAGATCGCCCTCACGCCGAAAGAGTATGAGCTCTTGTTCTTCTTGGCGAAACAAGTCGATAAGGTGTTCTCGCGCGAACAGTTGTTAAAAGAGGTATGGAACTATGAATTCTTTGGAGACCTTCGAACGGTCGACACGCACGTCAAACGGCTTCGTGAGAAGCTGAACCGGATCTCCCCTGACGCCGCCCAAATGATTACGACGGTATGGGGTGTCGGCTACAAGTTCGAAGCCGTCAGTGAGTGATGGTTCGCCGTAACAGTATCGTCACGAAGCTCTGGCTGACGATTCTCGTCCTCGTCAGTCTCGTCTTGTTCATCGTCTCGGTCCTCATGCTCGAGTTCTTCAACTCGTTTCATATCGACCAGGAGCGAGGACACTTGGCCAAGCTCGGTGGACAAGTCCAGTCGGTGTTGCTTCAAGAAGGCGACACGTCGCGCACCGTCGACCAAATCATCGAGGTGTACGGGGCCAACTATATTCTAGAGAATGGTTCTGTCCGTTCGAACTTCGGGACGGAAGTGGACGGACTGATGACCGAGCTCGGACGTCAGGCATGGGAGCCGTATCAACAAGTCGGCGAGACGGCGATTGGTAATTTTTCTTCCTTCGACGATCAAGCCGCCTTGGCGTACCGGACGACGTTCCCGCTCGAGACGGGTGACTACACGCTCTACTTGCTCGAGCCGCTCGATGCGATTTCAAGCGCCAATGAAGGGGCGCGCACGATCATCTTTTGGACCGTCGCCTCCGCGATTATCGCGACGACCGTGTTCGCGTTCTTCCTGTCGACGCGAATCACGGCGCCGCTTCGGGAGATGCGTGACGCCGTCAATAAGACGGCCGAAGGTCAATTCGATTTACGTCTTGAACAACGGACACATGATGAAATCGGACAGCTCGCCGGATCGTTCAACGCGATGAGCAGCCAGCTCGCGACGTACGTCAACGCGCTCGACCGGGAGCGGCTACAACTCGCCTCGATTTTACGCTCGATGGCCGACGGTGTCATCACGCTCGACCGCCACGCGAACGTCATCGTGACGAACCCGCAAGCCGACCCGTTGTTCATCGACGGGCAGCCGCATGACGTCGTCTTGTCACTCTATGAGGAAGTCGTCGACGGCGCCCCGGAGAAGACGATTGAAGTGAAACAGAACGAGCATTATTATACGCTCACGGTCACGCCGCTCATCGGGGAAGAGGATTTCGAAGGCGCCGTCGTCGTCATCCGCGACACGACCGAGAGCCATCGCCTCGACAAGATGCGGACCGATTTCGTGGCGAACGTCAGCCATGAGCTCAGGACCCCGCTCGTCACGCTACAAGGCTATTCGGAAGCGATTATCGACGGGATGACGGAAAGCGATGACGCGACGAAAGAATTCGCCTCCATCATCTACGATGAGTCGCTCCGTCTCGCGAGGCTTGTCAACGATTTGCTCGACCTCGCGAGAATCGAGTCGGGCAAAGAGACGATGCAGTTCATGCCGCTCGACCTCGGTGAGTTCTTGCCGCGCGTCATGCGCAAGTTTAAGCAGATGGCGAAAGAGAAAGGGATTGAACTCGATGCGAGCGCACCGAGCCGGATGCTTGAAGCAGACGGCGACCGTCTTGAGCAAGTGTTCACGAACTTGATCGGCAACGCCATCGCCCATACGGACAGCGGATCGATTCGCCTTGACGCGGTCGAGGAGGAAGACGGGGTAGTGATTCGCCTCATCGACACCGGTACGGGTATCCCGAAAGAAGACTTGCCGTTCGTGTTCGAACGGTTCTATAAAGCCGACAAGGCGCGGACGAGCGGTGGCAAGACCGGCACCGGAATCGGCCTCGCCATCGTCAAAAACGTCATCGATGCCCATCACGGATCGGTCGACGTCTCAAGTGTGCTCGGTGAGGGGACGACGTTCACGATTCGTCTCCCGTACACCCAGCCCGATGCATAATGACAATGGTGACTCCTATGGGTCACCATTTGTGGCATAAAGGAGGAAATGACATGAAACTGTACACTCGAGGCGGTGACAAAGGCGAGACGTCTCTTATCGGGGGACGCGTCTTAAAAGTTCATCCGCACATTCAGGCGATGGGGTTGTTAGATGAACTGAACAGTCATATCGGGCTCGCGCTCGCCCATCAAACCGATGATGTGCTTCGTGCCCAGCTGACGAAGATTCAACACGACTTGTTCGACCTCGGTTCAGAGCTCATGTACACTGAGACCCCACCGAAACTCGTCGATCTGGTCATCGTCACCGAGCTCGAGACATGGATTGACGAGCTCGAACCGAAATGCCCGGAACTGAAACGGTTCATCTTACCGGGTGGGAGCGTCGCTGCGGCGAGCCTGCACGTGGCGCGCACCGTCTGTCGACGTGTCGAGCGAGAACTCGTCAATGTCGATGCGGCCTCACGCCAACTCCCATTTTATAACCGGCTGAGCGATTACTTGTTCACTGCGGCCCGTTACGCGAACGTCGTGGCCGGTGTGCCCGACCAAGAATATGCCCGTGGCGCCGACGTGTTCAAAACGAAAAAGAAAAAGGAGTAGGTCTACTTATGAAAGGAATCGAACAATTCCAACAGCGTTTGCACTATTCGGTCTATCCGACCGATAAGTTTAAGACGACGACGTGCCTCGTCTCGTTCTCGGCACCGCTTTCGAAAGAGACGATTGCCGACCGTGCGTTGTTGCCGTATATCATGGAGAAGTCGACAGCGAACTATCCATCGATTGAAGCGTTCCATACGCCGTTAGAAGAACTGTACGACGCCGCGCTCTACGCCGGCGCCTCGAAAGTCGGGGCCGAACATGTCATCCAGTTCCAACTCGAGGTCGTGAACGACAGTCTCGTCGGGGAAGCCGTACTCGCGAAGGCGATCAAACTACTAGAAGAAGTGCTGCTTCGCCCGAACGCGTTCGATGGCGCATTCCAACCGTTGATTGTGGAACAGGAACTGCGTCTTCAACGACAGCGCATCGAATCCGTCTACGATGACAAGATGCGTTTCGCCCAACAACGCCTGCAGGAGATGCTCGGCGGCGAGCTCGCCATCCCGTCGCTCGGTACGCTCGAGCAGTTGGCGGAAGTGACGCCGCGCTCGTTATTCGAGGCGTACGAGGCGATGATTCAACACGACCGAATCGACGTCTACGTCGTCGGCGATGTCGACCGGGCTCAAGTGACGGAAGCGTTCGCGCCGATTGAAACGCTCGGCGCCGCGCTACCGCGCCGCTACCCAGAATCCGTCGTACGCGAGTTCCAACGTCTCGAGGAAGCCCAGTCCATCAACCAGAGCAAACTTCACCTCGCCTATGCCGTCGATGTCGACCCGACGAGCGAGGATGCGGTCCGGATGCAAGTCGTCAACGGGTTGTTCGGTGGGTTCCCACATTCGAAGCTGTTCATGAACGTGCGCGAGAAGGAGAGCTTGGCGTACTACGCGGCCTCGCAATATAGCTCGCTTAGCCGCATGTTGTTCGTCTACGCCGGCATCGACATGACGAATCAAGCAAAGACCGAACAGATTATCACCGACCAGCTCGTTGACTTGCAGGCGGGTACGTTCGAAGAGGAGACGCTCGAGCAGACGAAAGAGATGCTCTACCACCAGCGCCGTCAGCTCGGAGACAACCCGCGTCAATTGATCGCCTGGATGAGCGGGTCGGATATCCGCCCGTTCACACTCGAGGAAGAGATGGCGATTATCGGACGGACATCGCGAGACGATGTCGCGAAGCTTGCACAACGAATCGATTTGAAGGCAGTGTATTGTTTAAAGGGGGAGACGACATGAGAGTAGAGTTTCCGCACGTCGGTGAGACGCTGCATCATACCGTGCTCGACAACGGATTGACCGTCTATTTATTGAAAAAAGTCGGCTATGAGAAGACGTACGCCACATTCACGACGAAATACGGGTCGATTGACCGCCGCTTTAAGACGGAAGAATGGGTGGACGTGCCGGACGGGATTGCCCATTTCCTCGAGCATAAGATGTTTGAAAAAGAAGACGGGGACGTCTTCCAGAAGTTCGGGCGATTCGGGGCGTCGGCGAACGCATTCACCTCGTTCACCCGGACGGCGTATTTGTTCGGAGCGACCTCGAACGTCGAAGCGAACTTGACGACGTTGATCGACTTTGTCCAAGCACCTTATTTCACCGAGGCGTCGGTCGAGAAAGAGAAAGGGATTATCGGTCAAGAGATTCAAATGTATCAAGACAATCCCGGGTGGCGTTTATACTTTGGATTGATTGGGGCGATGTACGCCGAGCATCCAGTGAACATCGATATCGCCGGAACGATCGAATCGATTGGCAAAATCACGGCGGACGACTTGTACACCTGCCACCGCGCCTTCTACCACCCGAGCAACATGGTGTTGTTCGTCGTCGGGAACATCGATCCTGAAGGCGTGCTCGAGCAGATCAAAGCAAATCAAGCCGCGAAGACGTTCGAAGCACCCGTCTTGACGGCACGGGAACAAATCGAGGAACCAGAAGCAGTCCATCAGTCCGAACGAATCATCGAGATGGACGTCTCGGTGCCGAAAGTGATGATTGGTTACAAAGACACGCCACGTGCCGGTGCGGCGGGCATGAAGCAGGAGCTCATCGTCGAGTTGCTCCTCCACAGCCTGTTCGACACGACGGCGCCCCTTTACGCGGAACTTTATGCGGAAGGATTGATTGACGATGCGTTCTCGTTCGATTATACGTCGGAAGACACGTTCGCGTTCGCCGCGCTATCGATGGAGACGCCTCACGTCGACACGTTCGTCTCGCGCATCACGGCCGCGCTTGAACGTCCGCTCAACTTAGACGAGGCGACGCTCGACCGCAAGAAACGGATGATGAAAGGGCAATTTTTAAAAGCGCTCAACTCACCGGAGTTTATCGCCAACCAGTTTTCACGGTACGCCCTTAGCGGTGGCAACATGTTCGAGATGCCGGACGTGATCGATGAAATCACGCTCGATGACCTATACGAGGCGTACGGCCGACTGTTCCAGTCTGACAAACGAGCCGTCTCGATCGTCAAAAAGCCGTGAGAACGCTCATTACCGGTGCGAGCGGGGCGATCGGCCAAGCGGTCGCGAGAGCGTTTCGCGGTGACGCACTCATCTTGCAGGCGAATCGAAACGGCGCCACGCTCGAGGCGTTCGTGAAAGCGGAACGACTCGATGCCCGAGTCGACACGTGCGACCTCGAAGACGAAGACGCGCTCGAAGCGTGGATGACGTCAATCGAGCAAATCGACCGTCTCGTCTACGTCGCAGGGAACCACGTCCACGGCCTCGTCGTCGACCAACCGATTCACGACCTCGATCGTTTATACCGTGTCCACGTCCGTGCGCTCACACGTCTCGTTCAACGGGCCGTCGCAGCGAAACCGTATGACGCCCCGCTCGACATCGTCGTCGTCTCGAGCGTCTGGGGCGAGGTCGGGGCAGCCGGTGAAGTGTTTTACTCGACCGTGAAAGCGGCGCAGCTCGGTTTCGTCAAAGCGTTCGCCCGCGAGGCCGGACCGTTCCATGTACGCATCAACGCCGTCACGCCGGGCTGGATAGATACGCCGATGAATGATACGGTAGAAGAGACGAAAGACGAGGCGATTCAGGCGATTCCGCTCGGGCGTCTCGGCCATGTCGACGAAGTGGCCCGGACGATTCGCTTCCTCTGTTCTGAGGAGGCAGGATATATGACCGGCGCCATCCTGCGAATCGATGGAGGTTGGCAGTGACGACTTCGTGAAATGGAAAAACGAGTTCTTTTCAATTCTTCTAAAATAATTTAGAATGAACAAGGTAGTGAACGTGTAGCGGAAAGGGTGGACCGGATGGATCATAAGTTCGAAGAATGGTATCTCGAGTATGAACTTTGCCAAAATCGACCTGGTATTCTCGGTGACATCGCATCACTCATGGGAATGCTCCAAATCTCAATCGTGACGATTAACGGGGTCGACCTGCAACGCCGTGGGATGCTGTTAAAAGCGCCGGCAGCCGATCACGTCCACCGGCTCGAACATATCCTCCGCAAGATGGAAGCGATCGCCGTCATCAAGCTGCGTCGGCCGAAACTTCGCGACCGTATCGCGATTCGGCACGGGCGCTATATCGAACATGATAACGATGACAAAAAGACGTTCCGGTTCGTCCGCGAGGACTTAGGTGTCCTCGTCGACTTTGTCGCCGAACTGATGAAAGAAGAGCGTCACCTGTTGATTGGTGTCCGCGGCAATCCGCGTGTCGGGAAGACCGAGTCGATTGTTGCGGCCAGCGTATGTGCCAACAAGCGCTGGCTCTTCCTCTCGTCGACGCTCATGAAGCAGACGGTTCGGACATCGCTGTTTGAAGAAGAACGGGAAGGCGATCACGTCTACATAATCGACGGCGCCGTCTCGACAAGGACGATGGACGAGCGGCACCGTCAACTGATTCGAGAAGTCATGCGGCTCCCGGCCGTCAAAGTGATTGAACATCCTGACCTATACGTCCGGAACACGGACTGCGTGTTCGAGGACTTTGACTATATTATCGAGTTGCGCAACAATCAAGATGAAGTCATCATCATCCCGCAAGAAACGCATCGTGAAGCAGAATGGTTTGAATAATTATTTGAATGGAAGGTGTGGACCCCTGTGACAGAACTAGGGACTTTTTTGAAACAAAGGCGTGAGGCGAGCGGCTTGACGCTCGACCAAATCCAGCAGACGACGAAGATTCAAAAGCGCTATATCATCGCGATCGAGGAAGGTGATTATAAAAATCTCCCTGGTTCGTTCTATGCACGGGCGTTCATCAAGACGTATGCCGAGTCGCTCGGTCTAGACGTCGACGAGTTGTACGAAACGTATGCGAAAGACTTGCCGAAAATCGAACCGCAACCGACGGCGCAGTTGTCTCGCAAACAGACGTACTCGAAAGCATCGGAGACGTCGAGCCGCGTCTCACGTTGGGTGCCGAAAGTGATGCTCGTTCTCGTCGCCTTCTTGCTCATGACGGCCGTGTGGTACGTGGTCCGAAGCCTTGATTTCGGCGGGCAAGACGCTTCACCGAACGAGGCGCCGAGCTCTGGCGTGTCGATCAACCAAAATGAAGAAGTGCCAGAAGAAGAGCCGGCTGAAGAAGCGCCGGTCGAGGAAGAGCCAGTCGAGGAAGAGCCAGTCGAAGAGACAGGCCCAATCGCCGTCACCGAGACGAACGGAGCCGACTTGACGTATGAGATTGCGACCGATGAGCGATTGACGACCGAGATTCATGTGAAGGAGTCACCGGCGACGTATGTCGGGGTCCGCGATACGTCGCTTGAAGGACCGTTCCTCGCACCTGAGTATCCGAACCAATCGAAACAAAATCCAATCGTCATCGAAGACGCCGAGACGGACACGCTACGCATCCGAATCGGTTTGATCGGTGGCGTCGAGAAAATCGTCGTCAACGGTCGAGAGCTCGAACTAGCCGATTCACCGGTCACACAAAATATTTTTGTGAAGAGAGTCGATGCTGAATAAGCCGACGCTCTTCTAGAGGAGGAGTTCTCGATGAACCTACCTAACCGCTTGACGATGTTACGGGTCGTATTGATTCCCGTCTTCGTCGTCTTGCTCGCAGTAGACTTTGAGTGGGGAGACATCGCTTTCCTCGGAGCGGAAGTCCCGCTCCATCAATTTTTAGCCGCCGTCGTCTTCACGGTCGCGGCCATCACCGATTGGCTGGATGGCCATTTGGCGAGAAAGCACAATTTGGTGACGAACTTTGGGAAGTTCATGGATCCGCTCGCAGACAAGTTGCTCGTCACCGCGGCGCTCGTCTTGCTCGTCGAGATGAATCTCGTCGCGGCGTGGGTCGTCGTCGTCATCTTGTCGCGTGAGTTTGCCGTGACCGGGCTGCGACTCGTCGCAGCCGATGAAGGCATCGTCGTCGCGGCCGGTAAGTCAGGCAAGGCGAAGACGTGGGTCCAGCTGTTTGCCATCATCTTCTTATTGTTCGGGAACCCGATTTTCAGTTACGTCGGCATCCCGTTCGGAGAGTGGGCGATGTGGCTCGCTCTCGCCTTGACGATTTATTCGGGAGCCGAATATTTCGCCCAAAACTATAAAATCATTGTAAAGTCGATGTGAATCGAGGAGACGAGTTGTGGTTGCAACTCGTCTTTTTTGAATCGTGAGGAGGAGAATCCATGCAACGGACCGAAATCATTGCGGTAGGTTCTGAACTACTGCTAGGCGAAATCACAAACACAAACGCGCGTTACATCTCACTTCAATTGTCGAAGCATGGCATCCCCGTCCTGTATCATGTAGTCGTCGGGGATAACGCCGCGCGCCTTAAAGAGACGTTCGCCAAGGCGCGGGAGCGCAGCGACTTCGTCATCGTCACCGGCGGGCTCGGCCCGACGAATGACGACATCACGAAGACGGTTCTCGCCGACTTACTCGGCCGTCGAATCACCCGGGACGAAGCCTCGCTCGACACGATTGCGCGATTCGTCCGCTCGCGAGGACGTGAATTGAACGAAGGGGACCGTCGGCAAGCCGACGTGTTAGAAGGTTGTGAGGTGCTCGCCAACCCGGTCGGTCTCGCTCCCGGGATGTGGCTAGACGATGGGGGGACGACGTGGCTCCTCTTGCCGGGCGTCCCTCGGGAGATGAAGGCGCTCGTCGAAGCGACGTTTCCGCAAAAGTTTTCGGGGGCGACACTCGTATCCGAGTCGCTCCGTTTCTATGAGATAGGCGAATCGGCACTCGATGACGCCGTGTCGTACTTGATGACCGGATCGAATCCGACCGTCGCCCCGTATGCGGAGTCCGGGGAGGCGCGGCTACGGATCAGTGCGAAGGCGACAACGGAAAGCGAGGCAAACGAGATGATCGCCGCCGTGAAGCAAGATATTTTGAACCGTGTCGGCGCCTATTATTTTGGGTCGGATGAGGATACGTTGGCGACCGCGTTGCTTCGCGAACTCGAACGTCGACAGTCCACGTTGTCCGTCGCCGAGTCGTTGACGGGCGGACGCGTCCAAGCGATGCTCACCGCCGTCCCGGGTGCGTCGAACGTGTTTCGAGGTGGCGTCGTCACGTACTCCGACGAGCTAAAAAATAGGTGTTTAGGGGTGTCTCTTGCTACAATAAAGTCTCACTCGGTCGTCTCAAAAGAAGTGGCTTCTGAGATGATCCACGGCTTGATTCAACTGACGTCGACCGATTATGGGTTGGCTTATACAGGAGAGGCCGGTCCCGTCTCAAGTTCCGGACGGCCTGTCGGGACGGTATATATCGGCGTGAAGACGAGACGTGGCATTGATGTGATTGAACGCCACTATCCGCATCAAGAACGACACGTGATTCAAGAACGGGCCGCAAAAGATGGATTATGGGTATTATTGAAACGAGTAAAAAAAGGCGAATAAACGTTCGCAAAAAACTTGTGTATGTGATGTCGTTAGCTTATAATAGGAGTATCAATCAAAGGAGGCTCATTTATCTATGAGTGATCGTAAACAAGCGTTAGACATGGCGTTACGCCAAATCGAGAAACAGTTCGGTAAAGGCTCAATCATGCGCCTTGGTGAAAATACAGATCAACAAGTATCGGTCACACCGTCAGGGTCGATCGCCCTCGACATCGCCCTCGGCGCCGGCGGCTATCCGCGGGGACGCGTCATCGAAGTGTACGGACCAGAATCTTCAGGTAAGACGACAGTAGCCCTCCACGCGATCGCCGAAGTACAAAAACGCGGAGGTCAGGCAGCGTTCGTCGATGCCGAGCACGCCCTCGACCCGAAATACGCGAAGAACCTCGGTGTCAACATCGACGAGCTTCTCTTGTCACAGCCTGATACAGGGGAGCAAGCGCTTGAAATCGCTGAGGCGCTCGTCCGTTCAGGTGCGGTCGACATCCTCGTCGTCGACTCGGTTGCGGCACTCGTCCCGAAAGCCGAGATTGAAGGGGAAATGGGGGACTCGCACGTCGGTCTCCAAGCCCGTCTCATGAGCCAAGCGCTCCGTAAGTTGTCTGGGGCGACGAACAAGTCGAAGACGATCGTCATCTTCATCAACCAAATCCGTGAGAAGATTGGGATCATGTTCGGGAACCCGGAAACGACTCCAGGTGGACGTGCCCTCAAGTTCTACTCGTCTGTCCGTCTTGAAGTGCGTCGTGCTGAGACGCTCAAGCAAGGACAAGACATGGTCGGGAACCGGACGAAGATTAAAGTCGTCAAAAACAAGATCGCACCACCGTTCAAAACGGCGGAAGTTGACATCATGTACGGAGAAGGAATCTCACGTGAAGGGGAGCTCATCGACATCGGGGCCGACCTCGATATCGTTCAAAAGAGCGGTGCGTGGTACTCATACAATGAAGAACGTCTCGGTCAAGGCCGTGAGAATGCCAAACAGTTCATGAAAGAGAATCCGCACGTCGCGGCAGCTGTCGAAGAACAGATTCGCGATCATTACGGGTTGAACGGCGAAAAAACGGTCACCGTCGCTGCGGAAGACGATGAAGTGCTCTCGCTTTTAGATGAGGAATAAGTGACACGTCTCACTCAGAGGATTCTGAGTGAGATTTTTTTAGTATAATTTTTTTATGAATTGGTAGTTCTATCCTGTCCGCGCATTGCATTCTCCTATGTAAATAAGTACAATAAAGCTATACGCGGGCTCGCTCGCGTATTCATTCATGAAAAAATAAAATAACCTTGCGAAAGGGAGGTGAACATGATGGAATGGCTATTAGAGCTTATTCTGATCCTCCTTTTGCCGATAGCTTTTGTTGCAGGTTTTTTTGTGCGTAAATCGATCGCCGAAGCGAAGATTCAAGGTGCTGAGACGGAAGCGACCAAGATTGTAGAGCAAGCGCGACAACAATCGGAAGCGATGCAAAAAGAAGCACGGCTTGAAGTAAAAGAAGAGATGATTCAACTTCGCAACGAGACGGAGCAAGAACTGCGCGAACGTCGCGAAGAGCAAAAGGTGAAAGAGAACCGCCTCGTTCAAAAAGAAGAGGTCCTCGACCGGAAAGCAGACATGCTCGAACGGAAAGAAGACTCACTCGACGAACGGGAAGCGACACTCGCGAAACGCAAACGCGAAGCCGAGACGCTTGAGAGCAAAGTGGAGGAACTGTACGAGGAAGCGCGCCAAGAACTCGTTCGCGTCGCAGCCTTGTCGAAAGAAGAAGCACGGACCATCATCATGGACGAAGCGAAGCAGGAAGCGCTTCACGATGCTGCTCTCCTTCAAAAAGAAATCGAGCAAAAAGCAAAATTTGAAGCTGATAAAAAAGCGAAGCACCTCTTGTCGCTCACGATGCAACGTTACGCCGCCGAGCATGTGGCCGAGACGACGGTATCGGTCGTCAACTTGCCGAGCGATGAGATGAAAGGCCGCATCATCGGGCGCGAAGGACGTAACATCCGGACGCTCGAGACGCTCACAGGTATTGACCTCATCATCGATGACACACCGGAAGCGGTCATCCTATCCGGATTCGACCCGGTCCGTCGTGAAATTGCCAAGATGACGCTCGAGAAACTCGTCCAAGACGGTCGGATTCACCCGGCCCGAATCGAAGAGATGGTCGAGAAGTCACGCCGTGAAGTCGATGAGCGCATCCGTGAATACGGGGAAGAAGCGACGTTTGAGGCCGGCATCCACGGTGTCCATCCAGACCTCGTCAAGACGCTCGGTCGCATGCGCTACCGGACGAGCTACGGTCAAAACGTACTCGCCCACTCGGTCGAAGTGGCACATCTCGCCGGCATGATGGCCGCCGAGCTCGGAGAAGACGTGACGCTCGCGAAACGAGCGGGTCTCCTCCACGACATCGGGAAAGCGATTGACCATGAGGTCGAAGGCAGCCACGTCGAGATTGGCGTCGAGCTGGCCACGAAGTACAAAGAGCATCCGGTCGTCATCAATTCGATCGCCTCGCACCACGGAGACGTCGAAGCGACATCGACGATTGCAGTGCTCGTCGCTGCGGCCGACGCGTTGTCAGCGGCACGGCCTGGTGCCCGCCAAGAGACGCTCGAAAGCTACATTCGTCGCTTAGAGCGCCTCGAATCGATTTGTGAATCGTTCGATGGCGTCGAGAAATCATACGCGATTCAAGCAGGTCGAGAAGTGCGCATCATCGTACGTCCGGACGTCGTCGACGACGTCGTGGCAAGCAAGATGGCACGCGATATCTGTAAGCGGATTGAAGATGAACTCGATTATCCAGGACAAATTAAAGTGACGGTCATCCGCGAAACGCGGTCCGTCGATTATGCGAAGTAAAAAAGCGGAGACCTTCTCCGCTTTTTCTATTGATGGAGGAGGAACAGCATGAAGATTTTATTTATCGGTGACGTCGTCGGGAAACCGGGACGGGACATTTTGGCCGCGCAAATCGGTCGTTTGAAAGACAAGTACAACCCGACGTTCATGCTCGTCAACGGCGAGAACGCGGCGAACGGGCGCGGCATCACGAAGAAGATTTACCAACAGTTTTTAGAGCTCGGTTTCCATGGTGTGACGATGGGGAACCATACGTGGGACAACCGCGACATCTTCGATTGGATTGATGATGCCGACCGCATCGTCCGCCCGGCCAACTATCCGGACGGGACACCAGGCGTCGGGGTGATGGTGTTGAAGCAGCGCGGGAAGAAGCTCGCCGTCATCAATGCGATGGGGACGGTCTTCCTCCCGTCGCTCAACTGTCCGTTTCGAACGGTCGACGCATTGATTGAAGAGGTGAAAGATGACGTCGACGCCATCTTCGTCGATATGCACGCCGAGGCGACGAGCGAGAAGATTGCGATGGGCTACCACTTAGACGGTCGTGTCCAAGCGGTCGTCGGCACACACACGCACGTCCAGACGGCCGATGAGCGCGTGCTCGCGGGTGGGACGGCCTATATCACAGACGTCGGCATGACGGGACCGCTCGACGGTGTGCTCGGTATGGACGCGGACGTCGTGTTGAAAAAATTCCTGACACAACTGCCGGTCCGGTTTGAAGTTGCCGAGGGACGGGAACAACTTAATGGAGTTTTAATCACAATCGATGACCAATCGAAGCGAGCCACAAAAATCGAACGCATACACCTAGACGATCAGACCGTTTGGTTTGACTGAACAACCTACCCGAGGGGGAAACAAGAATGGACGTACTCAAAGTTTCGGCAAAATCGAATCCCAACTCCGTTGCGGGTGCACTCGCTGGCGTACTTCGTGAAAAGGGAACGTGTGAAATTCAAGCAATCGGCGCCGGAGCGCTCAATCAATCGATTAAGGCGGTCGCCATCGCGCGCGGTTTCGTCGCGCCGAGCGGTCTCGACTTGATTTGTATTCCGGCGTTCACGGATATTTTGATTGACGGGGAAGAACGAACTGCGATTAAGCTCATCATCGAACCGAGATGAGCTTGCGGTCGGGACATAGGTCCTATTCTTGTAAAGAGGAGCCATCGGCGCGGATGGCTCCTCTTTTTTTGATTGAAATCCGACGTTCTGTCTTCTCAGTTTCGTCATTTTATGACAAGATGAAAGGGAACGTGAAGTTCGATTAAGAGATAAGAGGGGGACGTTTTCGATGGAACAGCTCGTGTCAACGACAGAGAAGGAAGCAACGACACCTGTTATGAAAGCGATTCAAAAACATGCGGCCGGGTTCGGGGCAAAATTGGTCGAAGTACCGATTCCGACGCCAGGTCCGGGTGAAGTATTAATCAAAGTGACGGCGACATCGATTTGTGGGACCGATGTCCACATTTATGAGTGGGACGATTGGGCGAAGAGCCGCGTCAAGCCGCCGTACGTGTTCGGTCACGAGTTCTCGGGGGAAGTCGTGGCGCTCGGGGAAGGGGCGAAGCGCATCAAAATCGGTCAAGCCGTTTCGGCCGAGACGCACATCGTCTGTCACCAGTGTAAACAGTGTCTGCGCGGACAATATCACATCTGTAAAAACACGAAGATCATCGGCGTCGACACGCAAGGGTGCTTCGCCGAGTACGTCGTCATGCCGGAAGAAAATTTATGGGTCAACCCAGACTCGATGCCGGCGAAGCTCGCCTCGATTCAGGAGCCGCTCGGCAATGCCGTCCATACGGTGCTCGCGAGCGACGTGTCGGCCAAATCGGTCGCCATCGTCGGCTGCGGACCGATCGGGCTCATGGCCGTCGGGGTCGCCAAGGCGGCCGGGGCGAGCCGTGTGTATGCGATTGACGTCAACCCGTATCGGTTGAAGCTCGCCGAAGAGATGGGGGCGGACGTCGTCATCAATAGCTTAGAAGAGAATCCTCTCGAGTTGATTATGAACGAGACGGACGGAGACGGCATCGATGTCGTCTGTGAGATGAGCGGGCATCCCGTCGCGATTGATCAAGCGTTCAAGATGGTCACGGCAGGGGGCGACGTCAACGTGTTGTCGCTTCCGGCGAAACCGGTCGCCATCGACTTGACGCGCGACGTCGTCTTTAAAGGGGTCCGAGTTCAAGGGATCACCGGGCGCAAGATGTATGAGACGTGGGGCCAAGTGTCGACGATGCTCGCGACCGGGCAATTGAACGTCGAACCGATCATCACCCACGTGTTCAAGCTCGAGGAGTTCGAGCAAGGTTTCGAGCTCATGCGGGCCGGGAAATGTGGAAAGGTCGTCTTATTACCATAAACAGGGGGAATCGATATGGCATTTGAACATATTACAGAAGCAGTCAATGAGATGAAGCAAGCGGGCACGTTCCGCTCGCTCGTGCCGCTCGAGTCGGCGCAAGGGAACGAGGTCACGATCAATGGGAAGTCGCTCGTGCAATTGTCATCGAACAACTATCTCGGACTCGCCAACCATCCACGTCTGAAGCAAGCGGCGATTGAAGCGGTCGAACAGTTCGGCGCCGGTACGGGCTCGGTCCGGACGATTGCCGGGACGTTCGAGATGCATGAGGCGTTCGAGCGTGAGCTCGCCGAGTTCAAACATACGGAAGCGGCACTCGTGTTCCAGTCGGGCTTCGCAACGAACCTTGGGGTGTTATCGGCGCTCCTCGGTCCGGAAGACGTCGTCATCAGTGACGCGCTCAACCACGCCTCAATTATCGACGGCATCCGCTTGACGAAGGCGGCCCGTCGCATCTATAAACACGTCGACCTCGCCGATTTAGAGGTGGCGTTGAAAGAGACGCAAGACTACCGGACGCGCCTCATCGTCACGGACGGCGTCTTCTCGATGGACGGAAACATCGCCCCGCTCCCAGAGATCGTCGAGCTCGCGGAGAAGTACGACGCAGCGGTAATGGTCGACGACGCGCACGCGTCAGGTGTTCTCGGTCAGAACGGCCGCGGGACGGTCAACCACTTCGGACTCGATGGGCGGGTCGCGCTCCAAGTCGGGACGCTCTCAAAAGCAATCGGTGTCCTCGGCGGCTACGTCGCCTGTTCGAATGACGTCCGCGACTTCTTGATTCAAAAAGGACGCCCGTTCCTCTTCTCGACGTCACACCCGCCAGCGGTCGTCGCGGCGAACCGCGAGGCGATTCGTGTTATGAAAGAGGAAGAAGAGCTGTTCGATAAGCTTTGGGCGAACACGGAGTTCTTCAAGACGGGTCTTCGTGACCTCGGTTTTGATATCGGTCACGCGACGACGCCGATCACACCGGTCATGCTCGGCGAAGAGACGCTCGCGCACACGTTCTCGGACAAGTTGAAAGACCACGGCGTGTTCGCACAGAGCATCGCTTTCCCGACGGTCGAGAAAGGCAGGGCGCGGATCCGGACGATCGTGACGGCGGAACATACACGTGACGACCTCGAACGCGCGCTCGCTGCCTTCAAGGCGGTCGCAGAAGAATTGAACGTGACGCTCCACGCGTAAACTTGAGACTGCAGACGAACTGTCTGCAGTTTTTTTGTGTTGAAACAGATGTATGATTGTTCTCGATTTATCAATCAATCGTTCAGCCCGACCAATCGAGGAGTGGGCGATAAGCGTTTTGAACAAGGTAAAACGTTTCGTTTTGAAAAAATTGGTAGACGTTTAAGAAGAGAGACTCTAAAATTTGAAAAGAAATAATTGAAAAAGTACTTTATTTCAAATACCGAATCGGAATATAAAAGTCTGGAGAAATGTAAGGATGATTGATCATATTTTAATCGTCATTTGTATCATCGACGTGGAGTCGTGGAAAGAATTTTTCTTATTTTTATGGATGACGATTTGGGCATCGATATTCGTATCAGTTTATGCGATGGCGTGGTACGTACGCATTAAATATGATACGTCGCCGGATTTCACGGCATCGTTTGGGATCGATTCATTCCCTGGATGGGGAGCTTTCTTTAGCCAAATGCTCCATGGTTCAAACGTCACACAGAATGCACTGCTTCACGCCCTCTTTTTGTTCTGGATGCGTAAAAACAACGCCTGGTATGTGTGGTTGCTGAAAGTACCCTCGCTCTTTTTCGTAAGCCTCTTCTTTATCAAATACATTCCGGTCGTCTTTCAGTGGCTATTCACGTAAAAAGAGCAAGGCACTTGGCCTTGCTCAAATCTTGAACATCCCACGAAATCCACGGGCCGCGTAATACGAATCGGCACCGTTGTGATAAACAAAGGTGTGGTCATAGCGGCGGTCGCAGAACAAGGCGCCGCCTTTTTGACGAATCGTCTCTGGCGTTACAATCCAACTCGACGTCTTTAAGTCGAACGTACCGAGCGTCTGCAAATAGCGATACGTCGCTTCGTCAAGTAGCTCAAGCCCCATCTGTTCAGCTAAGGCGACGACACTCCTGTCCGGCTTGTTCTTCTTCCGGGCCGCTAGCGCCTGCTCATCGTAACAAAGACTACGCCGTCCGCTCGGACTTTCCGGGGAGCAGTCACAAAAGGCGAGCTCACCGTTTGGAAGTCGAATCACGTCCGGTTCGCCGCCGGTCCGTTCCATTTCAAAGAGTGTGAGGAGCTTGTCCGGATTCGTCTCAAGCTTCATTACCACATCTGACCAGACGACATCCGGATGTCGCTCCATGTGGCTATCAAAGCGCGATTCGATGATCGCAAATAATTCGTTTTTGTCTTCAGTTGAGAGGTCGGTCACGATGCTTCACTCCGTTTCAGTAGTTTCTATCAGTATAAGATATTTTTTCGCCATCCATTCATAATTCATTGAGCGAAAGGGGAATGTACGTTGAACTTTGATGAAGTGAATGTTCAGCATTTAAACGTGCAGACGTTCCAGACGATTGATTTGTTTCAAATCAAAACGATTTGGTCTGATTGTCTGCTGAATGATTCTTATCGTGTGACAGATTATTCAGAGCTGAACTTACATATGACGAAGCAAGAATTACTTCAGCTTCGATGGATCGATTTGACGTTACCGATTGGCATCTATTCGAATGAAAAACTAGTCTTTTTGTATAATTCGTATCATCGCAAATTATATACAGAAAATGTTGTGTCCATCGCGCTAGCCGGACACGATGCTTCCTTCCTCGATTTTTTATTAGCACACAGTCAGACATTTCATTATCCAGATTCATTTTCTGCACAAATGGAATCTCTCTATGATTTTCGTGGGACAATTTGTGGGACAGCCAATGGAGGGAGTTTTATTTACCGAAGTTGAAAGAACCTACATCATTTATTACTTATTTATTGGTCACGCTTGGTGCTCAATCATTTCATATCGTTTCATCAAAGAATGAATTTTTGTCCGGTTTTGAAATCTGGGCGAAGCGGACGGGATGCGATCATTCGATGGAACGCATCGGGAAATGGATGTGGTCGAAGACATATAAGGTGAGAGGTGAGATATCACAACTTTCAGAACATTCCTTGCATCAGCTTGTCTCATTAGTAAACCAATCTGAAGAGTGGAAAGGCATTCGATTCCTCATCCCGACCGCGACAGAAACCGTCTCATTGTTCATCGGAGGCGATTTGACGCAAGGGGATGGGTACGGTGCGTTTCAGTATAAACTTGCGGGAGAAGTGATTTCCAATGAGATTTGAAGATTTATTCTTGTATGACGGGATGATGCACGTGTTTGCTTTCAATTATGACATCGGTCCGAAACGCCTGACGTTCCAGCTGCAACTTTTCGACCATCGGAAGAAACAGAACGCCTCTTTCCGTGAGCGCCTCGAGACGAATGGGGTTCATCCGCAAAGCGAGATGGTGAACGTGAAGCTCCGCTTTGAAGACATCATCTACATGGAAGTCATCGATGAATCGTATGCCGATGGGGTGGTGGTCACGTCTCACGACCACTTTGAAGGGAATCAAGTCGTTCGTTATACAAAGTCCGGTTATCTCGACCAGCTACAACAGACGCGATTTCAGTTATGGGCGTTCATCAAACCGGATGATGCCATGTTGTATCACTATCGGATTTACGGTTTGGACACGGTACTTGAGATTATCACGATGTCGGACCCGACTATCGAGGCGGCGATTGGGTTAACTTGTATCCGTCGCGGAAGCCCGAGCTTTTACTTTGATTGGTAAACTAAAGTACGCATGACAGTAAACAGGCGCCCTCTCAGAAGCGAGAAGGCGCCTATTTGTTAAGTTGATTGAACTACATCTTCCGTCAAATCGATTTGTCGACCGAGCCAGACGAGTGGGACGGTCAACGCTGCACCAATCAAATAGACGACAGCGATCGGCAATCCGTCCGCGAGTAGCCCGAACGTCAGACTGCCGATGCTGAAGGCGAGGGTGTAGGCCGTCTGTTGGACGCTATAGACGTATGGCAGTTGCGCGGCCGGCATTGTCTCTTGGAGCACCGTGTTCGTCTGGATGATCCGGAGTTGGGTGGCGTATCCTTGAACCGCGAGCGCGATGAGTGCGAATACGATATGAGACGTCACGCCGAACAACAAGGCCGTCCCGACCGACAGCATGGAGCTGATCCCAAGCGAACTGCTTCGTTGAGCGCGATACAGATACGCACTGGCCAGAATCATGCTGATCAAGAAGCTCGCGTTCATCGTCCCCCACCAGCTCGTATCGATGTGGAGCTGACGTTCCAGATAGACGAGTAGGAGCGCCGAGATCCAGAGCGTGCTGACGAACGATTCGAGCGTGACGAATACCGTCAGTAACCGAACGAAAGGCGCCGTTCGCACGATGGCGAGGCTGTCTCTTAGGGAAATGTCTGATTCGCCATCTTCTATCGTCACGTCGCGCTCAAGGGAACGGACGAATTGATACGTGACGAGCGTCGAGAGCATGAACATCATCAACGCAATCATCAGAGCAAGTGCGCTAGAAAACGAGGCGACAACAATCGTACCGAGCGGCCACATCGCCAGCTGGATGAACTGGTTCGACCCTTGGACGAGACTGTTGGCTCGTTGGCGATTCGTCGTTAGCCGCGGGATGAACGAAGCCTGGACCGGACGGGCGAACCCGTCCAAGAAGGCGATGAGCACGACGAGTCCGAGAACGAAAATCGAGTCAGACCAGATGACGGCCCCGAGCAAGACCGTCTTCAACAGTTGCGTGACGAGCAACGTCTGACCGAGGGTGAACCGAGACAAGACGCGGGCAAAGAACAGACCGCTCACGGTCATGCCGAGCGTGACGGCAATCGGGAAACTGGCGGCGGCCAGGGCGGAACCGGTCTGTTGATATAACAAAGCGATCAAGGCGACGATACAAAGCACGTCACCGATATTGGCCAGCCATTGACTGACCAGCAGCAGGTAAAACGACTTCATCATGACTCTCCTCCAGAACTATTCAATTTTGGGTGGATGACATGATGTCGAATTACATACTTTCACCGCTTTCAAATTATTTACAAATAGTTTACGATAAAATGATTAAGAACACAATAAATGGAAAGTGACAGGGGGAAACGACATGTTACACTATGACATCAATGACCAGCTTCAACTACGAATGTTTACCATCGATGATGCGGAGGCATTGTTCCAGTTGACGATGGCGTCGAAGCCATACCTTCGCGAGTGGCTCGGTTGGCTCGATTATATCGAGACGGTCGACGATTCGCGACAAAATATCGAAGGCAGAATTAAAGGATTGATGGAGACGGGCGGGTATCCGAAATCGTTCGCGATTGTGTATCAGGGCGAGCTCGCCGGGACGATCGGCTTCAACGATATTAACCGGGGCATTAAGTGCGGCACGGTCGGCTATTGGCTCGGCCAAGACTTTCAAGGGAAGGGCATTATGAGTCAAGCGCTCGAGACGCTCATCGAGTATGGGTTCCGCGACCTCGGGCTCAATAAAATCGAGATTCGTGTCGCGACGGGGAACGTGAAAAGCCGGGCGCTCCCGGAAGGACTCGGATTCAAACAAGAAGGCGTGCTCCGCGACGCCGAATGGCTATACGACCGCTACGTAGACCCTGTCGTCTATGGGCTGTTGCGAGCGGAATGGACCGGTTGATTATGAGGTTTTGAAATAATGACCGAGCAGCTGATCGATGATGAAAAAGACGGCTGCGCTCAATACACCGAGTAAGGATGCGAAGTTGAACACTCCCGTCTCGAAAATCGATAGGTCGAACAACAGGCCGTATGGAAGCACGAACAACCAGCCAGCGATAAGGTGGAACATCAAAGACGTCATCCGTTTCGAGCGGAATGGCGTCTTTTCGTTGAGGTATTCCGACAATAGCGACATCGTCGTCCCGTACAGAAACACGACGGGGAGGGCGAACAAGGCATAGACGAGGACGCTATGCCAATACGGTAATTCGAATGCGTCCAGGAGTACGAGCGGTAAGACGAACGGGATGATGAACAGACTGAACAATGCGGCTTGAATCTTTTGGAACAGCATGGCCTCTCCTCCTTGAAATCATCAGTCGAAAAGCCGACATGCGTTCATGCCGGCTCGTTACAGAATCGTTTTTGATGCATAGAGCGTCTCACCGAAATCGGCATACGCCTGCTCATAACGGCGAAGCGACGACTCCTTATGCATGCACGTGACGTTCATGCGCTCGATTGGGGTCATGTCTTCCGCATACGTCTTCAAAACATGGGCGTTCCGGAGCATCGACGGTGTGACCGAGCGGGCGAGACCGCTCCGTTCGTTCAACTGGCGCATCATTTTCGTGATCATGACGATCGTCAGCTGCTTCGGCTGGTTCTTCGCATACACCCAGCGGAACGTCATCCGGGCGAAATCGAACGAGACGAAGACGGGGTCGTCCGAGTACCAGCGCGGGCGCACCGGTGTCGGGATGTCGGCGAGATAGTTCATGAGGAGCGACTGGTCCGCTTGGCTGAGTTTCAACGTGAATTTGTTGCCGAGCCGGTCGTAGACGTCGAACGCATGGCTCGCGAGATGCAAATCATTCATTCGCAGCCGGATGATATGGTGGACGCGGAGCCCGTATTTATAGAAGAGCGTCACAATCAGCTCATTCCGGTTGACAAGATACGGATGCGCTTGCAGTTGGTTCTCGCTCAATCCTTTCGTCGAACGAATCGTCTTGACGAGCCGGTCGAACTCCGTCTCGAGTGCGATTTGGTCAATCGTCAGCGTATGCGCCGGTTGCGCGTAGTGGAGCATCTTTTTACGGAGCGGGTTCAAAAATGTCGTCAAGCTGTTGATGACCGTGACGATGCGGGCGACCGTCGCCTGTTGGTACAGTTTCTCTTCGATGAGGAAGTCGTTGACGAACGTCTTCCACGATTCGAGCGGGACGGCAAGCCAGCCGTTCGGTGTGTCGAGTTCGACGTTATGGTCACGGAAGTATTTATGGACGTCGATCAAGTCGTAGCGGTATCGTTTCAGCGTCGACGGTTGCCGTCCGCTCGCCCCGAGGTGATACAAATACGTCTCGATGTATTCCGGGAGTGGATAATCTTTCGTTCGTTTCGTCATCGTCGTTCCTCCTTCTCTTCTTATCGTACCACAAACGGACGTTCTCCATTCCTCGATTCGTGGTAAGATGGGAGGTGAGATTCAAAAAGGAATGAGGAATGGATATGCAACGAGAGAAAGTAATCATCGTAGGCTGTCAGCTACCGACGGTCGATGATTGGACATATGAACAGTCGATGGGCGAGCTCGTCGAACTCGTCGACACCGCGAAGGGTGAAGTCGTCGCGAGACTCGATCAAAAGCGGCAACAAGTCGACCGCCGCACGTTCATCGGCAAAGGGAAAATCGAAGAGCTCGCCATGCTCGTCGAACAGTTCGAGCCGGACATCGTCATCTTCAACGCCGAGCTGTCACCGGCGCAATCGAAGAACATCCGCATCTCGCTGAACGATCCCGAAAAGATGAAATTGATTGACCGGACCCAGCTCATCCTCGACATTTTCGCAGGACGCGCCCAATCGAAAGAAGGGAAGCTCCAAGTCGAGCTCGCACAGATGAACTATCTGTTGCCACGCCTAATCGGACAGGGCACGCAGTTGTCACGTCTTGGAGGCGGCATCGGGACACGCGGACCGGGTGAGACGAAACTCGAATCGGACCGTCGTCACATCAAGCGTCGAATCGATGAGATCTCGAAGCAACTCGAAGGGACCGTCGCGCACCGTGACCGTTACCGAGAACGCCGGAAAGAGAACCGCGTCTTCCAAATCGCCCTCGTCGGATATACGAACGCCGGGAAGTCGACAATCTTTAACCGTTTGACCGAGGCGGACACGTATGAGCAAGACGAACTGTTCGCGACGCTCGATCCGCTCACACGTGAGCTCGAACTGCCGCGGGGCGGAAAAGTGCTCATTACCGACACGGTCGGATTCATCCGCGACTTGCCGACGAAACTCGTCGCGGCGTTCCGGTCGACACTCGAAGAAGTCGTCGGGGCTGACTTGGTGCTACACGTCATCGACGCGTCGAACCCGCACTACTTGAACCAAATTGACACGACGAACTCCGTTCTTTCAGAGCTCGGGGCGAGCGAGGTGCCGCAACTCGAGGTGTACAACAAGAAAGACCGGTTGACCGAGGACTTCCTGGGTGGGCCGCTCCTCATCTCGGCGATTGACCCGAGCGACATCGAGACGCTCATCGGCGCGGTCGAAGATAAGATTTGTGACGTGTTGACGCGCGTCCACGTCGTCTTGCCGGTCAGTTCGTTCGAGCACTATCATCCGGCGAAAGAGGCGATGTATCGGCTTGAAGAGAAGTTTTTAGATGACGGTTCGGTCGAACTCGTCGGATATATGAGAGAAGACACGCGTCTATATGCGACGCTGAAACAATTTGAGGTGTGACGTATGTGGCAGGAAAAGATTGAACATTATGAAGAGATTGCGCCGTTCGTGAAAGCAGCGGAAGCGCGAATCAAACCATTCGTGGAACGAATCGAGGAGACGGCGGAATACAACCAGTTCCGCGTCCTCGAATCGTTCAAAAAACATAAAGTGTCGGATTTCCATTTCAATCCGACGACGGGCTACGGCTATGACGACATCGGTCGGGATACGCTCGAAGCCATCTATGCCGACGTGTTCGGTGCCGAGCTCGCGCTCTGCCGGCCACAAATCATCTCAGGGACGCACGCCATCGGGATTGCCTTGTTCGGTGTGCTCTTGCCTGGAGACGAGTTGCTCTATATCACCGGGAAGCCATACGACACGCTCGAGGAAATCGTCGGGATTCGCGGCGATGGTCGCGGTTCATTGAAAGAGCTCGGCGTGACGTATGACAAAGTCGAACTGAAAGACGACCGGATTGACGTCGATACCGTCATCGCGCGGATTCGTCCCGAGACGAAGCTCGTCGGCATCCAGCGCTCAAAAGGCTACGCCAACCGGCGCAGCATCCCGGTGCAGGAGATTGGGGAGGCGATTACAAAAATCAAGGCGGCCCATCCGCACGTGTTCGTCTTCGTCGACAACTGTTACGGCGAGTTCGTCGAGACGTTGGAGCCGACACATGTCGGAGCCGACCTCATGGCCGGTTCCCTCATTAAGAACCCGGGAGGTGGGCTCGCGAAGACGGGCGGCTATATCGCCGGGACACGTGAACTCGTGGAACGTTGTTCGTTCCGAATGACGACCCCTGGTATCGGCAGCGAGGCCGGCCCGTCGCTCTATTCGCTCCAAGAGATGTACCAAGGCTTCTATATGGCCCCGCACACGGTCGCCCAGGCCTTGAAAGGGGCGCATCTGTCAGCAAGCCTGCTCGCGTTGCTCGGTTTCGAGACGACGCCGCACCACGCCGAGCGTCGGACCGATTTGATTCAATCGGTGACGTTCCGAGACCGCGACAAGATGATCGCTTTCTGCCAAAGCATCCAGATGGCCTCGCCCGTGAACGCGCATGCGCTCCCGGTGCCGGCGTATATGCCAGGCTATGAGGATGACGTCATCATGGCGGCCGGGACGTTCATCCAAGGGTCGTCGATCGAGCTATCAGCCGATGGACCGCTCCGCGCACCGTATACGGCTTACGTTCAAGGCGGCTTGACGTATGCGCATGTCAAGGTCGCATTGATGCTCGCCTTGAGCCAGTTACGCACGAAAGGACTCGTCACGTTTGACCAGACTAAACTCACAACTGCATTGTAACCGAAATGTCATGTTAACTTTCTTAACATCGCTTGACAGGAAAAGTGTCATGTATTATTCTCACAGTGTAAGACAGCAAAGGAGGAGTAAGGGATGGCCGATCAATTTCGTCGCTCCAACCCGTTGTTTCCGATTGGAATCGTCCAAGATTTAACGCAACTGACAGGTAGGCAGATTCGGTATTATGAAGAACAGGGTCTGATTTCGCCTAGTCGGACGGAATCGAAACGACGACTTTATTCCTTCAATGATGTCGAACGTCTACTCGCGATCAAGGACTTCATCGACCAAGGGTTCAACTTGGCGGCGATTCGCCACATGTTGGACAATGAAGAGCCGAAAGAGGCGGAAGCTTCCGCCGCACCGGCACCGGTCAGTGATGCGCCGAAAATCTCGGAAAAAGAATTGCATCAACTGTTAAAGACACAACTGCAAGAAGCCGGACGCTTCAATAAGACATCGCTCATCCAAGGTGAGCTTTCGCGCTTTTATCGCTGACGGCAACACATCAACCATTACACAATGTGAGAGGGGACATTTCACCATGGCCAGAAAAACGTTCACAAAAGAAGACATTAAACGGATCGCACAAGAAGAGGACGTACGCTTTATTCGTCTTCAATTCACAGACATCCTCGGAACAATCAAAAACGTCGAGGTGCCAATCAGCCAATTGGACAAAGCCCTCGACAACAAGATGATGTTCGACGGTTCTTCAATCGAAGGTTTCGTCCGCATCGAGGAGTCAGACATGTACCTTTATCCAGACCTTAACACGTGGGTTGTCTTCCCGTGGACAGATGGCAGCGGAAAAGTCGCCCGCTTGATTTGTGATATTTATAACCCAGACGGCACACCGTTCAGCGGTGACCCGCGCGGTACGCTCAAACGCAACCTTGAGCACATGCAAAAGCTTGGCTTCACGGCGTTCAACGTCGGTCCTGAGCCAGAGTTCTTCCTCTTCAAAAAGGATTTGAACGGTCAACCGACGCTCGAATTGAACGACCAAGGCGGCTACTTCGACTTGGCGCCGGTCGACCTCGGTGAGAACTGCCGTAAAGAGATCGTCATCGAGCTTGAGAACATGGGCTTTGAAATCGAAGCGTCACACCACGAAGTCGCACCAGGGCAACACGAGATCGACTTCAAATATGCGGATGCCGTGACGACAGCCGATAACATCCAAACGTTCAAGCTCGTCGTCAAGACGATTGCGGCGAAGTACGGTCTTCACGCGACATTCATGCCGAAGCCGCTCTTTGGCGTCAACGGTTCAGGGATGCACGCGAACATGTCGCTCTTCAAAGGCGACACGAACGTCTTCTACGATCCGAACGGCGAAATGGAGCTTTCAGACACGGCCCGCGCCTTCACGGCGGGAATCCTCGAGCACGCTCGTGCGTTCACGGCCATCTGTAACCCGACGGTCAACTCGTATAAGCGTCTCGTCCCAGGTTACGAAGCGCCTTGCTACGTAGCGTGGAGCGCCCGCAACCGTTCACCACTCGTTCGTGTCCCGGCGGCCCGTGGCCTCTCGACGCGTATCGAAGTACGTTCGGTCGACCCGGCGGCGAACCCGTACCTCGCGCTCTCGTCACTCTTGGCTTCAGGCCTCGACGGAATCGAGAAAGATTTGGTTGCTCCAAAACCGATCGACAGCAACATCTACGTGATGGACAAGCCTGAGCGTGTCGCGAACGGAATCGATGATCTTCCAGCGACGCTCTTCGACGCACTCGAAGTACTTCGTGGCGACAAAGTCGTCATGGACTCACTCGGCGAGCATATCGGCGAACACTTCCTCGAATTGAAAGAGATCGAGTGGGACATGTTCCGTATGCAAGTGACGGAGTGGGAACGCGATCAGTATATGACGCTCTACTAATCCAAGCAAAAAAGCGCTCGTGCCTTCTTCGGAAAGCACGGGCGCTTTTTTGCGCGTTTAAAAGGACGTCCCCGAGTGGAGACGTCCTGATTAGAACGCACGTTTGAAAAACGTGGACGTATAGTCGAGCGTCGTATGTAACGTCGTCGCGAACGTGAGCCCGAGGAAGAACGACAAGCCGAACTCGTCGAGCCAGGCGATCGCCGCCGTCTCGTACGGCGTGAACGTGAGCAGAATGACAAGCGGGAAGCCGAGATAGATGACGCGAATCAAGTCGCTCAGTACCGGTAAGTGCGAAAACAACGACCGGTGCGGTATGAGTTTCACGTAAGGCAACCAAAATCCACGGAGCGGCCCCCAACGGAAATAGGCGTCCGATTTCAAATCGAGGTCCGGGGAGAGCCAGAGCGTCCCGACGATCGCGCCGAGAAGGAGGGCGAGCGGGACATCGAGTTCAATAAAAGGCGTGGCAATCGCTAAAGCTCCGATTGCCACGAAATTCGTACGCGTATGCGTCTTACCACTCGCCATTAATGAATCGTCCGGTATACACCGATGACCTTCCCTAAAATCGACACGTTATCAAAATACATCGCCTCGAGCTCGTCGTTCTCTGGTTGTAGTCTGATTTTCGAAGCTTCTTTATAGATGCGTTTGACGGTCGCCTCGCCTTCGTCGGTCATCGCGACGACAATCTCTCCATTGTCGGCTGTGCTTTGTTGACGCACGAGCACCCGGTCTCCATCTAAGATTCCGGCGTTCACCATCGAATCTCCTGAGACAGAAAGCATGTAGACGTTATCGGCGCCGACCATGTGTGTCGGGAGCGGGAAATGTTCTTCCACGTTCTCGATTGCAGTGATCGGTGTACCGGCCGTGACTTTCCCGATGACCGGGACGTACGTGACGGCGTCGTGGTCTTCGATGACGACCGTGTCATCGCTCAAAATCTCGATTGCCCGCGGTTTCGTCTTGTCACGGCGGATAAGGCCGCGCTTTTCAAGACGGTCCAAATGACCGTGGACGGTCGAGCTTGATGCCAAACCGACGGCTTCGCCGATTTCACGGACCGAAGGCGGATAACCTTTGGCACGGACCTCGTCTTTTATAAAATCAAGTATCTGTTGTTGTCTTGCTGACATTTTTTTCAATGGAAGTCACCTCGATTATGTCGAATATCCTGCGAACGCATCCTATTCTTTATGGTCTAAGTTTAACATAGAACACATGAGCGCACAAACATTCGTTCGTTTTTTTAGCTTGACCGAACAGAAGTTCCTGTTTTATGATGAGAACAGATAAACGAACAAACGTTCTTGGGAACGTGTATTCCTATGATACGGAGGCGAAATATAATGAGAGATACAGTGAATGGAATCATCTTAGTCGGGATGTTGGTATTAGGGATGTTCGCATTTTATATGGTCGGCGAAATGAGACAAGTCGAGGTGGCGGCACCAGCCGTCGAAGACACGCGCAGTATCGAGGCGGAAGTCGCCAAGACGGAAGCGGAGACGCTTGAAGCGCGAATCATCGCTGAACGGGCTGAAAAGAATGAACGGAAGACGACCTGGTTCGCCTCGGAATAATCGTTTCTGTTTGCGAAACGACCCCGTTCCTGTGTATCGTAGAAAGGGAATGGAAAGAAAGGGAGTGACGAGATGCGAGTCGTCATTTATTGTCGCGTATCGACGAACAAGGCGGCGCAAGAGACGTCTCTCGATCGCCAAGTCGACGAATTGACGCGGATGGCGCGTCGGCTCGAGGCCGACGTCGTCGATGTCATCACCGAACAAGAGAGCGGATACGAAGTGAACCGTGGCGGGCTCCTCGACTTACTCGAACACGTATCCGCCTCGAACCTCGACGCCGTCCTCGTGACCGACGATAGCCGTCTCGGGCGAGGGAACGCTAAAATCGCGATTTTGCACACGCTCATGAAGCATGACGTTCGGCTCTTGACGATGCAATCACCAGACGAATATATCGTATCCGATGCCGAGAAGATGGTGCTCGAGATTGTGAGCGTCGTCGAGGAGTATCAGCGGAAAATCCATAACGCCAAAATCTCACGCGGGATGCGCCGGGCCGTCGCGAACGGGTTCAACCCACAGCGAAACATTCAGCACCACGACCAAGGCGGTCGGAGCCGCATCAAAGTGCCGATTGAGGAGATCGTCCAGCTACGCGAACGAGGCCTGACGTTCGCCGAAATCGCGGCCACGTTGCGCGGGTTCGGTTACGAAGTGTCGAAAGCGACCGTGAACCGGCGTTACCTCGAGCACGTCTCAGGATTGAAAACTTGATTCCTCGCCGCTGATTTTGTACAGTAGAAGAACAAATTCAGTAGAGAGGGGGCGAGCCTGATGCTAGCACCTGAACAGTTAGAACGAATCAATTTCCTCGCCAACAAAGCGAAGACAGACGGTCTGTCACAACAAGAGATGGACGAGCAACAAGCGCTTCGTCAGCAATATTTGAAAGCGTTCCGACAATCGTTCAAGTCCCAGATGATGGGCATGAAGGTGGTCGATCCGGAAGGAAACGACGTGACGCCACAAAAACTAAAAGAAGAGCAAGATCGACAACGCTCCGAGTGACTTCGAATGCACATCCTATTTCATATAGGATGTGCATGTTTGTTATACACGAACAAGGATAAGGTTCGACGATTGACGGGTAAACAAAGCGAAGGAAGTAAACGATTTCAATCAATGTGTTATACTAATTAATTAGTTGTGACACACGAATGAGTGTGCTAAAATATGACGGGTAGAAACTTTGTAACAACAGAGAGGATGAAATTAGTGGAAACAACTACTAAAGAATTATTAGCGATTAACTCGATTCGGACGCTCTCGATTGATGCGGTCCAAAAAGCGAACTCTGGTCACCCGGGTATGCCGATGGGTGCGGCTCCGATGGCGTTCACGCTTTGGACAGATAAGATGCGTCACAACCCGAAAAACCCGAACTGGTTCAACCGCGACCGGTTCGTGCTTTCAGCGGGACACGGTTCGATGCTCTTGTACTCGCTCCTTCACTTATCTGGTTACGACCTTTCACTCGACGATCTCAAATCGTTCCGTCAAATGGATTCGAAGACGCCTGGACACCCAGAGTACCGTCACACGGCCGGTGTCGACGCGACGACTGGACCGCTCGGCCAAGGGATTGCCATGGCAGTCGGGATGGCGATGGCAGAGAAACATTTGGAAGCGACATACAACCGTGATGAGTTCAAAGTGGTTGACCACTTCACATACGGGATTTGCGGAGACGGTGACTTGATGGAAGGCGTGTCGGCAGAAGCTGCCTCACTCGCTGGTCACTTGAAGCTCGGCAAGCTCGTCGTCCTTTATGATTCAAACGACATCTCACTCGACGGTGACCTTCACAAGTCGTTCTCGGAGAGCGTCGAAGACCGTTTCAACGCATACGGCTGGCAAGTCATCCGTGTCGAGGACGGAACGGACATCGACACGATCGCGAAGGCGATCGATGAAGCGAAAGCGGAGACGTCGAAACCGACGCTCATCGAAGTGAAGACGGTCATCGGCTTCGGTTCACCGAACAAGTCAGGGAAATCGGCGTCGCACGGCGCACCACTCGGCGAAGCCGAAATCGAGCTCACGAAACAGTTCTACAAGTGGGAAGGCGAGAACTTCTACGTGCCGACTGAAGTGTATGACTTGTTCAACGAGAAAGTCATCGAGCCGGGCGCGAAGTATGAGTCGGACTGGAACGAACTCGTCGAAGCTTACAAATCGGCTCATCCAGAGCTCGGTGCCCAATTCGAGCGTGCGATGAACAACGAACTCCCAGAAGGTTGGGACAGCGAGTTGCCGACGTTTGAAATCGGCTCGAAGAAAGCGACACGTCAGACGAGCGGAGAAGTATTGAACGCGATCGCGAAAGCAGTTCCGACGCTCTTCGGTGGGTCGGCTGACCTCGCCGGTTCGAACAACTCGATGATTAAAGGTGCGGCGGACTTCGACGAAGATCCGGCTGGTCGCAACATCTGGTTCGGTGTCCGTGAGTTCGCGATGGCAGCTGCCGTCAACGGCATGGCCCTCCACGGTGGCGTTCTTCCTTACGGCGCGACGTTCTTCGTCTTCTCAGACTACCTCCGTCCAGCGGTCCGTTTGGCTGCCCTCATGGGTCTCCCGTCGACGTTCATCTTGACGCACGATTCGATTGCGGTCGGTGAAGATGGTCCGACACACGAACCGGTCGAGCACTTGATGAGCTTCCGCGCGATGCCAAACGTTTCAGTTCTCCGCCCAGCGGATGGGAAAGAGACGATCGCGGCTTGGAAACAGGCGGTGACGACGACATCGACACCATCACTTCTCGTCTTGACGCGTCAAGCGCTTCCTGAGCTTGAAGGGACGTCAGTCGAGCAGGCGGCGAAAGGTGCATACGTCGTCGCGGGCGACTCGAACGGGGCGGACGTGCTTCTCCTCGGTACGGGTTCTGAAGTCCACGTCCTCGTCGAAGCGCGCGAACAACTCGCTTCAGAAGGCGTGAACGCGGCTGTCGTGTCGATGCCTTCTTGGGAATTGTTCGAAGCACAATCGGCTGAATACAAAGAGTCTGTCCTTCCGTCATCTGTGACGAAGCGCGTCTCGCTCGAAGCGGGATCGACGCTCGGATGGTACAAATACGTCGGCTTCGGCGGTAAAGTACTCGGAATCGACAAGTTCGGGGCCTCGGCTCCTGGCGACCTCCTCATGAAGGAGTATGGCATGTCGGTCGAGAACGTCGTCGACGCTGTCAAATCGCTTTAAATCAAGAACCGTCGTGATGTCATCCGTTTCTGGAGGGCATCACGATTTTTTTTCTGACGACTAGCGAATTAGCGTAATATAGTGTATAGTAAAAAACGATGTTTCATATGGTAGAGGAGGTAAAAACCTTGAGTACATTGTTCTGGATTCTTATCGTCGTAGCAGCACTCATCGGAGGTATCGCGATCGGTTTCTTCATCGCTCGTAAATACATGATGAACTACCTCGAACAAAACCCGCCAATCAATGAAGACATGATTCGCACGTTGATGATGCAGATGGGTCAAAAACCGTCACAGAAGAAAGTCAACCAAGTGATGCGTGCCATGAACGTTCAAATGAAGAACGAAAAGAAATCATAATGTTTGTGTTTGAGACACTCCGCCATCGCGGAGTGTTTTTTCGTACCCATATTTTGTTAGACAATCGAACAAACTTTCGCTACCATAAATGAATAGTCTTATTTCAAGATAAGGGGGCGATTCACATTCGTGTATTTAAACAATTATCATGGTTTTTCAAGCTTGAATGGCGAACGTATGCGCTCGGGATCGTGCTGCTCATGTTCGTCGCCGCACTCGAGCTCGTACCGCCACGCATCATCGGCCGCATCGTCGACGAGATGAACGAAGGGTCGCTTGAGCGAAACCTATTATGGCTCCTCCTCGGTGGACTCGCAGCCGTCGGGATTGGCAACTATGTCGCGCGCTTCTTCTGGCGCTACTTCATCTTCGGTGCCTCGATTCGGCTCGGGCGATTGCTCCGGAGCCAGCTCTATCGACATTTCACCGATTTGGATCAACGGTTTTATAAGAAGTCCCGTGTCGGCGATTTGATGGCCCACGCGACGAACGACGTGCAAGCCGTCTCGATGACGGCCGGTGCCGGGATTTTGACGCTCGTCGACAGTGTGACGATGGGGACGTTCGTCATCATCACGATGGTGACGACGATCAGTTGGAAGTTGACGGTCGTCGCGCTCTTACCGCTACCAATCATGGTCGCCTTGACGACACGTTACGGAAAGTTACTACATAGCCGCTTCGGCGTCGCGCAGGCGGCGTTCTCGGAGCTAAACGACAAAGTCCAAGAGAGCGTCAGTGGCGTCCGTGTCTTAAAGTCGACCGGGGAAGTCGGGCGTGACGTCGATTCGTTCGAGACGCTCTCGGACGAGGTCATGGCAAAGAACGTCCGCGTCGCCAAAATCGACGCCCTGTATGACCCGACCATCTTCGGTATCGTGGGGTTATCGTATATCCTCTCGATCGGTTACGGCGCATACTTGATTGAACAAGGCGAACTGACAATCGGACAAATCGTCAGCTTCACCGCTTACCTCAGTTTACTCACGTGGCCGATGCTCGCCTTCGGCTGGCTATTCAACATCGTCGAACGTGGTCGCGCTTCATACGACCGAATCGAGCGTATGCTCGCCGTCAAACCTGAGATTCAAGACGATCCGGTCGCGGCGACGAAGCTCGCGCACTCGGAGGTTGAGGCGGACATCCGTTCGTTCGCCTATGACGAACATGCCGTCCTTACAGACGTCTCGTTCCGGCTCGAACGTGGGAAGACGCTCGGCGTGGTCGGTCGGACCGGTTCCGGGAAGACAACGCTCGTCCGTCTGTTGACGCGTGAGTACGATGTGAGCGAAGGGAAAGTCAAAATCGGGGGCATCAACATCCGACAAGTGCAGAAACAGGTCCTGCTCGAGCGGGTCGCGCTCGTCCCGCAAGACCATTTCTTATTCTCAGACTCGATCGCAAGCAACATCGCGTTCGGTCGCCCGGACGCAAAAATGGATGAAATCATGGAGGCGGCGAAAATCGCAGAGGTCCATGACGACATCATGCGCCTCCCGGACGGATATGCGACGCTTGTCGGGGAACGCGGCGTCACGCTGTCTGGCGGACAGAAGCAGCGTATCTCAATCGCGCGGGCGCTCATGGTCGAGGCGGACGTGCTCATCCTCGATGATGCGTTATCTGCCGTCGATGCGAAGACAGAGGAAGCGATTATCGACCATTTTCGAACCGGCAATCCGGATCAATCGCGTCTCATTGTGGCGCATCGACTGTCGGCCGTCGAACATGCGGACGAGATTCTCGTCCTCGAAGCAGGACGCGTCATCCAACGGGGGAGTCACGCCGACTTGATTCGACAAGACGGTTGGTATAAAGACACGTATGATCGTCAACAGCTCGAGGCGATTGTAGAAGGAGGTGGCCATCATGAAGCATGATATTCAGGAATGGGCGGTCATCAAGCGGCTACTTGGCTATACGAAACGGTATGGTCGACCGCTCGGCCTCGCGTTCGTCTTCCTGTTGCTCGCGACAGGCGCGAAGCTCGCCGGACCGTTTTTAATCAAGGTGTTCATCGATGAGTTCGTCACGCCGGGCGTCTATCCGACGAACTGGGTCGTCACACTTTTCGTCGTCTATATGGTGCTCCACGTGTCGGCGATCGTATTCGATTATTTGCAGTCCATCTCGTTTCAAAAGATTGCGCTCAAAATCGTCCAAAACATCCGAATCGACATTTTCAAACATGTGATGGGAATGCGTCTCGCCTACTTCGACCGGACCCCGGCCGGCGTGCTCGTCTCCCGGATCACGAATGACACGGAAGCCGTCAAAGAGTTGTACGTCGGTGTCATGAGTACGTTCGTCCAGTCAGGGGTGCAGTTGCTCGGGACGTACATTTTCCTTTACATCCTCGAGCCGACGCTCGCGACGATGGGGCTCGTGCTCGTCCCGTTGTTTTGGCTCATCATCTGGGCGTACCGCCGATACTCGACGAAGTATTTCGCGCAAGTGCGCGATTTGTTGTCCCAATTGAACGCCCAATTGAACGAGTCGATTAACGGCATGGGCATCGTGCAACAGTTCCGTCAAGAAGAGCGGTTGATTCGCCAGTTTGAAGAGACGAACGAAGCGCATCAAGAGGCGCGTTACCGCAACTTGAAGCTCGATAGCATGTTGCTGCGCCCGATCATCGAACTGCTGCTCGCCTTCTCGATTATCGGTCTGCTCGGCTACTACGGTGTCTTGTCGACGACCGAACAAGTCCAAGTCGGGGTCGTCTATGCGTTCATCAGCTATATCGAACGCATCTTCCGCCCGGTGCTCGATATTATGCAACGGTTGAGCGAGTTCCAACAGGCCGTCGTCTCGGCCGACCGCGTCTTCAAGATTCTCGACACGGACGAGCCGGCCCCTGGGAAGAGGCTTCCGGGAGAAGCGGAAGTCGTCTCGGGAGAGGTCCGCTTCGACAACGTCACGTTCAGTTATGACGGCGAAGTCGACGTGCTGAAGAACATCTCGTTTGTCGCAAAGCCAGGGGAAACGGTCGCGCTCGTCGGCCACACCGGCAGCGGGAAGAGCTCGATCATCAACTTGCTGACGCGGTTCTATCCGTATCAATCCGGTCAAATCACGATTGATGGACAACCGATTGAACAGTTTGAAGAGGCGGAACTACGGGACAAGGTCGGCCTCGTCCTTCAAGACCCGTTCTTGTTCACGGGGACGATTGAAGACAACTTGAAGCTGTTCAATCCTTCGATTGATTCGGACCGGGTGCGCGAGGCGGCCGAATTCGTCCAAGCCCACACGTTCATCGAAAAACTAGATGCCGGCTACGGTCATCAAGTCGGAGAACGCGGGGCGACGTTCTCGAGCGGGGAGCGGCAGTTACTCGCTTTCGCCCGCACTGTCGCGCGGGACCCGAAAATCCTCATCCTGGATGAGGCGACGAGTTCGATCGATACGGAAACGGAAGAACGCGTCCAACTCGCGCTCGACCGGATGCGTCGCGGACGCACGACAATCGCGATCGCCCACCGACTCTCGACAATTCAAGATGCGGATTTGATTCTCGTCTTACATCGAGGGGAAATCGTCGAGCGAGGCAACCATCAGGCGCTGCTCCGCCAGGACGGACTCTACAAGAAGATGTACGAGTTACAGTCCGGTCAACGTCTGATGTCATAAAATTGAAAAGATACCGTTTGCGTATCGAGTTTCCAAAAAAAGCTCGTCCCTCATGTCGAGGGACGAGCTGTTGTGTTCAACGAATCAATTGTTCTTCCGGGTGTTTCAATAGGACGTGCCGTGTAATCAACGTATCTAATTCCTGGCTGATATGAATCACTTCAGGAGACGTCCAACTTTGTTGCGACGCGATTTCGTATAGTTCATCGCGTTTTTGTTCAATGGCATGGTGTAAGTTTTCAGCTGTGATGACCGCCACTTTGTTTCCCCCATCGTTATAAAATAGAAACTGGCATACTTGAATATCCAAATGTTAGCATCTAACTCAACGTATGACAAGTTTCATTTCCATGTCAAACATTACAAAAAAAAGTGACACTTACCATAAACAAAAGATACGAGCATTTTGAAAAGGTTTTCGCTATAATGGGGCTGAAAGGTGGAAGATCGCATGGAAGTCACTCTATGGCTCGCTTTTGGGGCGGGCGTCTTATCATTTTTATCTCCGTGTACACTCCCGCTTTATCCCGTCTTCTTGTCCTATATTACCGGAGTATCGGTCTCTGACTTGAAGAATGAAGGATTGCGGCAACGGAAAGCTTGGTTTCATACATTCGCGTTTTTGTTCGGGTTCTCGATCGTCTTCCTCGTCCTCGGACTATCAACCTCACTGATCGCCGACGTCTTTATCCAGTATAAGGACAGCTTGCGCATGTTCGGCGCCATCCTCATCTTCGTATTCGGTGTCTTTTTGGCGGGGATTTGGCAACCGAGCTTCATGATGCGGGAGAAAAAGCTGTCGTTCGGGGAACGGAAGAGCGGTTATTTCGGTACGGTCTTGATTGGAATCGGTTTTGCGGCAGGGTGGACACCGTGCACAGGACCGATCCTCGCCGGGGTCATCGCGCTCGCGGCATCGAATCCGAGTCAAGGGATGGGCTATATGCTCGCTTACGTCATCGGCTTCGCGATTCCGTTCCTCATCATGGCCGGTTTTGTAGGGAAGATTAAATATTTGGCAAGAAACAGTGCGACCGTCGCCAAATTCGGCGGCTATCTCATGATGGCGTTCGGCGTCTTGTTATATTTTGATGGTATGAACCGATTCGCTGCGTGGATGAGCGAACTCGTCGGCTTCACCGGATTTTAAAGGGGTTGACCATATGTCGATATTTTGGGGATCGACCATCGTCGCGTTGCTCATGGGGCTCGTAGCAAGTTTCGTTCGGGTCAAAGCCTCGGCCTATCCGACGAACGCGAAGAAGATCTTAATCCCGCCACTCGCGATGTCGACCGGGATGCTCCAATTTCTCGTTCCCGCTTTTCGGCTCACGTGGCTCGAGGTCGGAGAGGCGCTTCTCGTCGGTTTGATTTTTAGTGTGTTCCTCATCAAGACGTCAAACTTCGAGAAACGGGACGGGGAAGTCTATCTGTCCCGTTCGAAAGCCTTCTTCATCGTCGTTTTCGTCCTGCTCGCCATCCGGACCGCGATGAAGGCGTTCATCGGGGCGGAAGTGAACATCTTCGCGACGGGCGGACTATTTTACTTGATCGCCTGGGGCATGATCGTGCCGTGGCGAATCGCGATGTATCAAAAGTACAAACAGATCATGGCCACATGAAAAGCGTACCTGATGATGAAATCAGGTACGCTTTTTTTAGTCTGCTTTCGAGGCGGCAGCTTCCGTCTCGGCATCGATGCCGGTGTTCGCCTTTACGAGAATCCGTTCATAGTTCCCAATCGCTTCGTCAGACTTGGTCAAATACGTCCCGACGATCGCAGCGAGGAAGCCGAGCGGAATCGAGACGATCCCCGGGTTCGTGAGCGGGAAGAGGGCTTCGCCGATAAAGATAGCGGAGCCGTCTGGCGCCCAAATGTTCGGACTGATGGCGACGAGGAACAAGGAAGAGAACAAGCCGACGACCATCCCGAAGATGGCACCACCCGTGTTGAACCGTCGCCAGAAAATCGTGAAGAGGATGACCGGCAAGTTCGCACTCGCCGCGACAGCGAACGCGAGCGAGACGAGGAACGCCACGTTCATCGACTGGGCGAAGAAAGCGAGGCCCATCGACACGACGGCGACGGCGACCGAAGCGATGCGAGCCGCAGCCACTTGTTCTTTCTCCGTCGCTTCGCCTTTACGGATAATGTGACCGTAAAAATCGTGGGCAAACGCGGAGGCGGCCGACAAGACGAGACCGGCGACGACAGCGAGGATCGTCGCGAAGGCGATCGCGGCGACGAAGGCGAACAATAAGTCTCCGCCGAGCACTTGTGCGAGGAGCGGAGCGGCCATGTTTCCGGCCGGGTTGGCAGCGATGATGGCGTCAGACCCGACGAAGGCGGCGGCACCAAAACCAAGGAAGATGGTCAATATGTAAAACGCGCCGATGACCCACGTCGCATAGACGACCGATTGACGCGCGGTCGGTGCATCTTTGACCGTAAAGAAACGGATCAAAATATGCGGGAGACCGGCCGTCCCGAGGACGAGCGCCAAGTTAAGCGAAATCGTATCGAGCGGTAGTTTGAACTTGTTGCCCGGATTCAAGAAGCTCTCACCGAGCGGGGTCGCCTTGCTCACTTCCGAGAACATCTTGAAGACGGAGAAGTCGAACTTGGCGAAAACGAGGAACGAGATGATGGCCGTCCCGATCATCAAGAGGACTGCCTTCGTAATTTGAACCCACGACGTGGCCGTCATCCCACCGAAGACAACGTACACCGTCATCAAAATTCCGACGACGACGACGCTCGTCGTGTAAGGGATGCCTAGCAATAGCTCGATGAGCGCACCGGCGCCGACAAGTTGGGCAATCATGTAAAAGATAGAGATGACGATAGCGTTCATCGCGGCGACGCCGCGGACGCGCGGCTTGTTGAAGCGAGCGGCAATCATGTCGGCCATCGTGTATTTCCCTAGGTTTCGAAGCGGCTCGGCGACGAGATATAAGACGACGAGGTACGCGACGAGAAACCCGATTGAATAGAAGAATCCGTCGAAGCCGGCGAGGGCAATCATTCCGGCAATCCCGAGGAACGAGGCGGCTGACATATAGTCCCCGGCGATGGCGAGACCGTTTTGAAAACCGGTCAGTCCGCCGTCGGCCGTATAAAAATCGCTGGCCGTCTTCGTTTTTCGGGCGGCAAAAAATGTGATGACGAGCGTCAATCCGACAATGGCGAGAAACAAGAGTACGGCAGTCAAGTTCATCGTGTTTCCTCCTGCTTAATTTGTTCGACGAGCTCATCGAAGCGACGGGCGCGTCGGCTGTAGAGGACGCAGAACGTCCATGTCATGAAGAACTGAGCGAAGGCGAGTACCCACGCCCATGTGATGTACCCGGCGACTTGATTGTTTAAAAATGTAAAATAACTCGTCGAAACCGGTAACGTAAAATAAAAGATAAGTGAGAAAATAATCGATGGGAGAATGAAGCGGTTCTTCTCCCGCATGAGTTGAATGAACGTCGGACTCTCGACGATCGCCTCAGCAGAACGGCTACTCTCGGTCTGGGTTGCTTGCGTGACGTCATGCATAAGTGTACCTCCTTCATATTCGAGATACGTACATTATAGAAACGACAATAAAGGAAAAGCTATCCATTTTTTCACTACTGAAATCCAAACGTTATACTAATATTGGTCATACCAATTTATTGTAAGCGTTTTCAATATTGTCTAAATGTTGAACGTTATTCTATAATAATTAATACCGGAAAAAATAGTTCTTTAGACTTACTAGTCGTATGGCACAATTTACAAACGATGCCATACAAAAAGTCCTCGAAATCGAGGACTACTGTTGGAAATAGTGTTTGTATCTCGTCCAGTCGATCTGTTCTTGCTCGAGCGCTTTCTTTAAAAACTTGTGGTCGCGTTTTGGCGTTGCTGCGATATACCCTTTCACGACGAGTTCGGTCGTCATCTCGTTCGCCCGCGATTCGAGCGCGAACTGTCCGATTTTACCGGCGATTTTCCGAATCGCGACGTCACGGAACAGTTCCGGCACCGGCGTGACGAGCCGGTCCAACAGTGTGCGCGTCTCTGGCGTCCACATGTGCCGGGTGCGGTCGATATAATCGTCTTCGATATCGAGCAGGGACAGCCCGTCCTCTTTTGGCATCCGCTTTAAAAATTTGCGGAACATGAAAAATCCACCGATCGACATTAGACCGATCATCACGAAACCCCAAAAGACAATGAAATACATGACCAGACTCTCTGGCATCGTCTTTCCCCCGTTCTATTTACAGTCATTCAAACTTAGTATACAAAAAACTGTTCGATTGCAAAAGTATCCGCTTTGACTCAGGATGGACGAACGGGACACATTTCGTTAAAATAGATAGCGTTGCAAAATGAACGAATCAGGAACGTCTTGAATCAGAAAGGATCACATATATGAGCCAATTGAAACACGAAGTAGAAAAACGTCGCATCTTCGGTATCATCTCCCACCCGGATGCCGGTAAGACGACTTTAACAGAAAAACTCCTCCTGCACGGAGGGGCCATCCGTGAAGCGGGGACGGTCAAGGCCCGCAAGAACTCAAAACACGCCAAATCCGACTGGATGGAAATCGAGAAGCAGCGTGGCATCTCGGTCACATCTTCGGTCATGCAATTTGTCTATCAGGACAAAGTTGTCTCGATCATGGATACGCCGGGGCATAACGATTTCGGTGAGGACACGTATCGCGTTTTGACGTCGGTCGACAGCGCCGTCATGGTCATCGATGCCGCGAAGGGGATTGAGACGCAGACGAAGAAACTGTTCCAAGTTTGCCGCATGCGTGGAATTCCAATCTTTACGTTCATGAACAAACTCGACCGCCAGGCGAAAGATCCGCTCGAGTTGATGGAAGAACTAGAAGAAGTACTCGGTATGCCTTCAGTCGCCGTCACTTGGCCGATCGGTAGCGGGATGCAGTTCGAAGGGGTGTATGACCGCATCAAGAACGAAGTTCATTTGTTCCGAGGCGACAAGTCGACGCTCACGCTAAACGAAGACGGTGTGAACGACCCGGTGCTCGCCGACTATTTGACGGAAGAGAACTTGACGAACTTACGTGATGAGATTGACCTGTTAGACGGTGCCGGCAACGAGATTGACGTCGAGGCGATTCAACACGGGAAATTGACGCCGGTCTTCTTCGGGACGGCCCTCGTCGATTTCGGTGTCACGTCGTTCCTTAATCACTACCTCGACATGTCACCGGCGCCAGAAGCACGCAAATCGAACGTCGGTCCAATCGACCCGACGTCAGAAGAGTTCAGTGGCTTCGTCTTCAAAATCCAGGCGAACATGAACCCGGCCCACCGTGACCGCATCGCGTTCGTGCGCATCTGTTCAGGCGTGTTCGAGCGGGGCATGGATGTGACGCTTACGCGGACGGGCAAGAAAATCAAGCTCAGTCAATCGACACAGCTCATGGCGAACGACCGGGAAACGGTCGACAAAGCGTTCGCTGGCGACGTCATCGGGATTTACGATTCGGGCACGTATCAAATCGGGGACACGATCACGACGGCGAAGCAAAAGATTGCGTTCGAGGCGTTGCCGACGTTCCCGCCAGAACTGTTCATGCGTGTCTCGCCAATCAACTCCCTCAAGTCGAAGCACTTCCACAAAGGGGTCGAGCAGCTCGCGCAAGAAGGTGCGATTCAAGTGTATCGCAACGAATATAACGAGATTTACCTCGGTGCGGTCGGCCAACTCCAATTCGAAGTGTTCGAGTACCGATTGAATAACGAGTATGGTGTCGACATCCGCATGGAGCCGGTCTCTTACAGTGTCGCACGTTGGGTGAAGGACAAGGAATTGAAGGCGCTCAAGCCGTTTCAGGACTCACGTAACATGCTCGTGACGGACCGCTGGGAACGCCCGGTGTTCTTGTTTGCCAATGAATTCACGTTCGACCGCTTCAAAGAGCGTTACGAAGACGAACTCACGCTCGTCGATGCGCTCGACGTGAATGCGGAAATCGGTGTAGAGTAAGTTCGGCTGTCAAAGCGATTCCGTTATGGAGTCGCTTTTTTCATGTTCAACCGAAAATGGAATCTTGATAAGTTTTACTTATGACTAATTTGTGACGGAATGTATTTTACGTCACGCGGTCGTTGTATTATGATAAACATGTGATAAGTAAGCGATTACGGCAATTGCCTGCGTCGCCGCTTTCAAAAAGGGGGAAATCGTATGGAACAAACGAACGTGTTAGACGCTTTTTCATCGCGGACAAAGTTCGAGGTGAACGGGCAAGCGTATGACTATTACCGACTTAGAAAACTTGAAGAAGATGGAGTGACTGAACTCAGTCGTCTTCCATATTCGATTCGTGTCTTGCTCGAATCGGTGCTACGTCAACAAGATGGCCGCGGCATCACGAAAGAGCACGTCGAGAACTTGGCTAAATGGGGTACAGCCGAGGTGTCGAAAGATATCGACGTCCCGTTCAAACCGGCCCGCGTCGTCCTTCAGGACTTCACAGGCGTCCCGACCGTCGTCGACCTCGCCTCACTCCGTAAAGCGATGGCTGACCTTGGGGGAGACCCGAACAAGATTAACCCGGAAATCCCGGTCGACCTCGTCGTCGACCACTCGGTCCAAGTCGATGCGTATGGTTTCGCCGGCGCACTCATGAAAAACATGGACATCGAGTTCGAGCGGAACGAAGAGCGCTACAAGTTCTTACGTTGGGCTCAAACGGCGTTCGACAACTATCGTGCCGTCCCACCAGCGACCGGAATCGTCCACCAAGTCAACTTGGAGTACTTGGCGTCGGTCGTCCTCGAGAAGAATGACGGAACGGGCAACGTCGCCTATCCGGATTCACTCGTCGGAACGGATTCGCATACGACGATGATCAACGGTCTCGGTGTCCTCGGTTGGGGTGTCGGTGGGATTGAAGCCGAAGCGAGCATGCTCGGTCAACCGTCATACTTCCCCGTACCGGACGTCGTCGGCGTCAAAATCATCGGAGAAGTCAACCCGGGTGTCACGGCGACCGACGTCGCGCTCGTCGTCACAGAAATGCTCCGGAACGAGAAAGTCGTCGGCAAGTTCGTCGAGTTCTTTGGTCCATCGCTTCACACGATGCCGCTCTCAGACCGGGCGACGATCGCCAACATGGCGCCTGAATATGGTGCGACGTGTGGTTTCTTCCCAGTCGACACCGAGACGCTCAACTACATGCGCACAACGGGTCGCCCAGAAGAATTGATCGACCTCGTCGAAGCGTACTCAAAAGCGAACGACTTATTCTATACACCGGACCAAGCCGATCCGTCGTTCACGAAGACGCTCACGCTCGACTTGTCGAAAGTTGAGCCGTCGCTTGCTGGACCGAAACGTCCACAAGACCGCATCAACTTATCAGACCTTCAGACGGCATTCGTCGACAGTGTGACGGCACCAGCCGGACACAGCGGCTTCGGACTTGAAAAAGCTGAGCTTGAGAAGACGACGGCGGTCAACTACACAGACGGCGCTGTCGACATGCGTACGGGTGACGTCGCGATCGCAGCCATCACGAGCTGTACGAACACGTCAAACCCATACGTCATGGTCGGAGCAGGACTTGTCGCGAAGAAAGCCGTCGAACGCGGTCTCACGGTTCCAAAGTTCGTGAAGACGTCGCTCGCACCGGGCTCGAAAGTCGTTACCGACTACCTCGACAAAGCCGGCCTCACGCCGTACCTCGACCAACTCGGTTTCAACACCGTCGGTTACGGATGTACGACATGTATCGGAAACTCGGGTCCACTCGACCGCGAAGTCGAAGACGCGATCACATCGAATGATTTGCTCGTCTCATCGGTCCTCTCGGGGAACCGTAACTTCGAAGGCCGCGTCCACCCGCTCGTCAAAGCGAACTTCTTGGCGTCACCGCCACTCGTCGTCGCGTACGCGCTCGCTGGATCGGTCAACTTCGACATCATGAACGAGTCGTTCGGAACAGACAAAGATGGCAACGAGGTCTTCTTCAAAGACATCTGGCCATCAAACGATGAAATCAAGATGGTCGTTCAAGACGTCGTCTCACCGGAAGCGTTCCGCAAAGAGTACGATACGGTCTTCACGGGCAATGAGCGTTGGAACGCGCTTGACGTGCCAGAAGGCAACTTGTATGACTTCTCGGACGACTCGACGTATATCCAAAACCCGCCGTTCTTTGAGAACCTCGAGCCGGAAGCGGGAGAAGTCCATGCGTTGAACGGCCTCCGCGTCATCGGGAAGTTTGGCGATTCGGTCACGACCGACCACATTTCACCAGCCGGTGCGTTCTCGAAGACGACTCCAGCTGGACAGTACCTTCAGTCGAAGGGCGTCGCACCGCTCGACTTCAACTCGTACGGCTCACGCCGTGGGAACCACGAAGTCATGATGCGCGGCACGTTCGCGAACATCCGCATCCGTAACCAAGTCGCACCAGGCACTGAAGGCGGCTTCACGACGTACTGGCCGACTGGCGAAATCATGCCGATGTACGATGCGGCCATGAAGTACAAAGAGCAAGGCACAGGCCTCGTCGTCTTCGCTGGAAACGACTACGGTATGGGCTCGTCGCGTGACTGGGCAGCCAAAGGAACGAATCTTCTCGGCATCCGTGCCGTCATCGCGCAAAGCTTCGAACGGATTCACCGCTCGAACCTCGTCATGATGGGCGTCTTGCCACTCCAGTTCATGGACGGGGAGTCAGCCGACTCCCTCGGACTCACAGGCGAAGAAGCGATCGACATCCAAGTCGACGAGTCGGTCCGCCCACGTGATATCTTGAACGTCAAAGCAACGCATGAGAACGGCACGGTGACCGAATTCAAAGTCATCGCTCGGTTCGACTCTGAGATTGAAATCGACTACTACCGTCACGGCGGCATCCTACAGATGGTCCTTCGTGACAAATTGAAGTAAACATGTTGACCTTCCTTTGAAAAAAGGAAGGTTTTTTTTGTGAATGTGCGGAATTAAGGTGAGAGGCCCATCCATATCGGGAACAGGATGAGGAGAGGGGGGAGTGTATGGAGCGACAGACGAAATCAGGGAAAAGCTGGTGGCAACGTTTGATGCAAAAGGAAGAGGTCGTAGAGCGTGACGTCGACATCACGCTACCGGAACTCAGACAGGCGATTCATGAGTACGAACAGACGCTACCGAAAGGGGTCAACCGGACCGTCTTACTCGATGATACACAAGAAATCGACTTGACGCGGTTGAAGCGGCATCTGCCCGGCAAACCGAGACAGCGGTTTTTCATGTCGAAAGAGACGTTTTATATCGTTCCAGAAGAGGAGCGGGACATCATTTATGAGATGGACCAAGTCCAACGGGCACTCGACCTGTACATGGAACAAGAACAGAAATTACCGCTCCGCAAGTTTCAACAGACGATGCAACTCGATTTGGCACGTCTACGAGAAGGCGGTTATTTGAAAACGCTACCGAAGCGCCCGTATTATGTCGTTGATGAGACGTTGATTGTCTCGCTCGAGCCGAAACCACCTGAGTGACGTTCACGTTCCGTCACTCTTTTTGGTTTCATTCAATACAGGTCGAGCAGTTGTGGAGGGTTTACAAAGTATGTTACGGTGGAAAACGTATATGAAAATAAGAAAATTGAATAGGAGTGACTACTAATGAAAAGGAAAAGCCAAGTGACGACCGTTTTCATCGTTTCAGCTATCATCACGGTCTTGTTCACGATTTGGGGCATCTTTCCGGAACGCCTCCTTGGCAACGCCAGCCTATTGAACGTGACGACGACCGTTCAAGGATGGCTCTCGAACGGCATGGGCTGGTTTTACTTGCTCAGCGCGACCGGGATTTTGCTCGTCGCCGTCTTTTTAATCTTCTCGCGATTCGGCTCGATTCGGCTCGGAAAAGATACGGATCGTCCCGACTTCGGTTATTTGACGTGGTTCGCCATGCTGTTCAGTGCCGGGATGGGAATCGGACTCATCTTCTGGGGGGCGGCCGAACCGCTCCTCCACTTCCACAGCCCGCCATTCGAATCACCGACTCCTGAAGGCGACGCTCGTACCGCGATGCGCTACGCGTTCTTCCATTGGGGCTTCCATCCATGGGCGATTTACGCGATGATCGCACTCGCCATCGCCTACTCGACGTTCAGAAAAGGACGTCCGGCGACAATCGGAGAGACAATCGGGTCGCTCGTGAACGATCGTTATGAACGTCCCGTTAAACAGACAGTCGACATCCTCGCGGTCATCGCGACGGCATTCGGTGTCGCGACGTCGCTCGGGTTCGGGGCGCAGCAAATCGCAGGGGGTCTTCACTATTTGATTCCAAGCGTACCGAACGCCTTCTCGACGCAACTGATTATCATCGCTGTCGTGACGGTGCTCTACATGATCAGCGCCTCGACTGGCCTCGAGAAAGGGATTCGGATTTTAAGTAATACGAACATCTTCCTCGCCATCGTCTTGCTCGGGGCGACGCTCATCGCCGGACCGAGCGCGTTCATTCTCGACCTGTTCACCCAGACGATTGGGACGTACGTCCAACAGTTGCCGTCGATGAGTTTCCGGACGGCCGCACTCGAACCGGTCGAACGCGAATGGATTAACGGCTGGACGATCTTCTATTGGGCATGGTGGATCTCGTGGTCACCGTTCGTCGGAACCTTCATCGCCCGTGTCTCAAAAGGACGGACGATTCGCGAGTTCATTATCGGGATTTTACTCGTACCGACGTCATTCGGGTTGCTTTGGTTCTCTGTGTTCGGCGGGTCAGCCATCTGGGCAGACTTATTCGGTGGACAGAACTTGATTACGGCCGTCAATGAGATTGGAACGGAAGTCGGATTGTTCGCCTTGTTTGAAACGTTCGGCGGATTCGGTACGGTGCTCAGCATCATCGCCATCTTCCTCATCTCGACGTTCTTCATCACCTCTGCCGACTCGGCGACGTACGTGCTCGGGATGCTCACGACGAACGGAAAGTTGATTCCTCCGATGCGTATCAAATTGACGTGGGGCTTCATCCAGTCCTCGATCGCAGCCGTGCTTCTATATGCCGGTGGACTAAGCGCCTTACAAGCAGTCGCGATTCTCGTGGCGTTCCCGTTCATTTTCGTACTGATCTTCATGATCATCGCATTGTTCAAAGATTTGTCAGATGAACCGGATGAACGTGACAAATGGATCGATGCATATAAAAAAGAAGAAGATAAACTGAGTTGATGCAACAGGGGTCTCGAATGAGGCCCTTTTTTGGTCGTAAATATTTTGCATGACCTCCACGCTAGTGTAGGATAGTAAGTGAAGCATAATGGGAGGGCATGAGATGAAACAACAAATGAAAAAACGTCTGAGCTGGGTGATTGGAGCCGGGATTCTCATCATCGGTGCCTTGCTCATCTACAACCTTTATTCATTATTCAACTTTACGGATGACGAAGGCAGAGAGAACCGCACGGAGCCATTCTACACGTCAGTCATCATCGGCTATGAAGAGAAAAAGCTACCGACTGAAGGCGAGACACTAGAGGTACGCGACTACCTCGTCACATATGATGAAAACGGACACTTCGTTTCGGAAGTCGTCTCAGGTCCGAACGTCGGAGCGATGGCGGAATGGGACGGCTCGATTTACCGCGAGTTGAACCCTGAAGGGGAAGAGACGATTCGTCAAGAGACGACGTCAGGCGCGGTCGCGCCACATCCGTTCCTGTCACGGGCGACGAACGAACAGATCCGGCGATGGCTCGATGACGGCTCACTCGGTTCGAGTGAAGGCGATGTCGAGATAATCGGGCGTACCGCGCAAGCGTTCGTGAAGACGCAAACGGCGGAATCCGTGCCGACTGAGTGGAGCGAGAAGTACCCTTCCATCTTCAGCGAAGAAGAGAACGAGGAAGCGGTCACGTATTACATCGATGCGAACGAACGAATCTTACTCGCCGCAGAGTCACGAAACAACGGTAACTTGTTCCACTCGATTCGCATGACGTCTTTTGAATCACGATAAATCGGCTAGGAGCAGACTCATACGTCCGCTCCTTTGTCGTCTGAAAGGAAGAATGGAATGAAACAAATCAACTTGGACCAGGTACAAGCGGACTTATCGCGTTGGGAGACTGGCGAAACCGTCGACGAGGCCGCTTTATTATCTTACGCCCATTGGTCGCGGGCCACTGGACAACGTGACGAGTTGGTACGTACGTTGACGCTCCTCGCGACGAGACGATTTCGGGAGACGGAGACGATGGACCCGCTCCTTAACCGTTGGATGAAAGAACTAGAATCGATGCACGCGTTGCCTGCAGAGCTCCGTGTCAGTCAATTGAATGAAAAGTTACGTCGTTTCCGGCAAACGCTCCAAATCGAGTGGCCGACACTTCGTGAGGCGGATTACGCCTCCATGAAAGTGCAAATCTTGACGGACTATGAAGCGAAAACAACGAGTCTACTTGAACAGCTAGATCAACTCCACGAAGAAATCGAACGGGCAAAGTCGGACTTGCGCGATTCAGAGTTCAAGCATCAGCTCGAGCAATTGTCCGACGCTGTCGTCGACGCGACACAGGAAGTCGCAGCGCTCGAGGACGATACGGCATCGCTTCTCGCTTCGATGCAAGGCAACTATTTCAGTCGCGAGGCGTTCCGTCGCTTCAATGAGCGCGTCACGACCGTAAAGTCGAGAATCGGGACGATTGTCGGGCTATTGCCGGAACAAAAGCGTGAAACGAAGTCGAGCGGGATTGAGAAGTTAGAGACGATGATCGGCTTGACCGACATTAAAGCCCGGGTCAAATCGTGGTATCGCTTTTTACTGTTTCAACAGGAGCGAGAAAAAGCCGGCTTCTCATCGGTTCATCAACCGTCGCTCCATCTCGTCTTCACCGGGAATCCAGGGACGGGCAAGACGACGCTCGCTCGGTTGATGGCTGAGATTTACTTTGAACTCGGACTTCTCAGCCGTCCTGACGTGATTGAAGCCGATCGCTCGAGCCTTGTCGGTGCGTTCGTCGGCCAGACGGAAGAACAAGTCATGAATAAAGTGAAAGAAGCGGAAGGGGGCGTCTTATTCATCGATGAGGCATACGCACTGAAGCGACAAGATGCGAGCGGGAGCGACTATGGACAAGCCGCGATCGATACACTTGTCGCCGCGATGACGAGCGGCGAATATGCCGGGAAATTCGTCGTTATCCTCGCCGGGTATCCGGAAGAGATGCGTCACTTCCTCCTCGCCAACCCTGGCCTCCGGTCCCGGTTTCCAGAGTCGAACCATTACGAGCTACCGAACTATTCCGACGAAGAGCTTATCGCGATCGGTGAAAAAGTGGCTGATGAGAACAATTACGTCCTTACGGCCGAAGCAAAACGGGCGCTGCTTGCGAGACTAGATCGACAGCGTGTCGATGCGACGTTCGGGAACGCGCGCACGGTTCATAACATCTTGCTCGATGCGATGTTCCAAAAAGGATCTCGCTTCGGTGCGAACGCACCACTTGATGAGATGGCGATATTGACCGAACTTGATTTCGTTGAGCCTCAGTCTGAAGAGGACCGTGCGCTTTCTGTTGATGACCTTGTCGGCATGGCGGAAGCAAAACGACAGCTTAAGGAAATCGAGGCGCTCATCACCGTTCAAAAACGCCGACGTGAGCTCGGACTGAAGACGGCGCCAGTCGAACTTCACGCGACACTCGTCGGCAACAGCGGAACCGGAAAGACGACGTTCGCCCATTTATACGCGCAGTTGCTGAAGAAAGCGGGCTATCTGAAGCGTGGTCATTTGAAAGTCGTCAGCCGAGCCGACCTCGTCAGTGGGTACGTCGGTCAGACGGCTCAGAAGACGAAAGCCGCAATTCGTGACGCGCTCGGTGGTGTGTTGCTCATCGATGAGGCGTATAGTTTAAGTGGGGGCCCGAACGATTATGGCAAAGAGGCGATTGACACGCTCGTGGACGAGATGCCGAAACACGGGGAGAACTTGGTCGTCGTGCTAGCCGGTTATGAGGCACCGATGCGTCGATTGATTGAGTCGAACCCGGGCCTTAGCAGTCGGATTAAACGGAGCATTCACTTCGAGGACTATTCGATTGCCGAGCTTGTCGAGATTGCCATCCGCTACGCTGAGAAGTTCGGCTATGTGTTGGACGAGGAGGCCCGTCGAGAAATCGAGAACCGAATTACACAAATGGACCGCCCGAACGCCCGAATGGCGTTATCACTGATTGACGAGGCCATTGCCAGACAGTCGTATCGACTCATTGCTCAAGACGTGGCAGAAAGTGACTTCAATCAATTATTAGCAGTAGATATTAGTACCAAGTTATAATACAATGGAATGGAAAGCGAGGACGATACTGATGCATACGATTCAAATTCCGGTTCGTTACCAAGAGACTGACATGATGGGAATCGTCTACCATGCGAACTATCTCGTCTATTTAGAGATAGCAAGAACCGAGCTCCTGCGAGAACTTGGTGTCGAATATAAAGACATGGAACAGGCAGGATTTGTCTCACCGGTCACGAACGTATCGGTCGATTACAAGAAGAGCGTGACGTTCGGCGACACGGTCCACGTCCGAGTGTGGGTCGACACGTACTCTAAAATTCGTACCGTTTACGGCTATGAATTAACAGATCAGGACGGTCATTTGGTCGGGACTGCGAAAACGACACATGTCGTCGTCAAACAAGGCGATTTTAAACCGGTCCGCCTTGACCGAGAGTTTCCAGAATGGCATGAGATGTATATGCGTGTCATGAGCCCCGTCTCATAACAGTGCTTCTTTTGTACCGTCAGTATGGTATCATATCTTGACGGTATTTTTTTGTATATAGAAAGGGGAAGATCGCATGCGAAAACCATCGCAATGGATGGTGTGCTGCGCCTTGACGCTCACGTTGGTGGGCTGTAATCCGAATGAACAACCTCCAACGAATGAACCGACGGAACAACCGGTCGTGACGGAGGAACCGACCGCGCCAGAAGAGGCACCGGAATCAACTGACGATGCCTCCGATACACCAGAACCGGAAGTGGCAGAAGAGCCAACGACCGAAGAAGAACCGGCCACAGAAACGCCAGAGGATTCAGCCCCAGTCGAAGAGGCGCCCCCGGTCGAACTCGTGCCGAAAGAACCGCTTGAGACGGAGGGACAGGCCAATTTGGCACTCGGCACGCTCATCCTCGTCAATAAACAAATCGCGCTTCCGAGCAACTATAAACCGCAAGACCTCGTGACCCCGAACATCGCTTTCGTCGACTCGGCGACGGGTGACCGTCGCATGCTTCGTCAAGAGGCGGCGACCGGAATCGAGGGACTCATGGCTGCCGCGAAATCGGCAGGGATTGACTTGAAAGGGACGAGCGCTTTCCGCTCTTATGACTATCAAGTTCAGCTCTTCAACGCGTACGTCGCCCGCGATGGTAAAGAACAAGCGATGAAATATTCAGCGCCACCGGGTCATTCTGAACATCAGACCGGACTCGCGATTGATGTCTCGAGCGCCTCGGTCGGGTATCAGTTGACGCAAGGACTCGAGCAGACGAAAGAAGGCAAGTGGCTTGCCGACAACGCCCATAAGTACGGATTTATCGTCCGTTACCAGCGGGCTTTTGAAGATGAGACGGGTTATATGTATGAACCGTGGCATCTACGTTACATCGGGGTAGAACACGCAACGAACGTCAAGCAGATGAACGTCCCGTTCGAACAATACCTCCAGCAATTAATGGACTAAGGGGAATTGCGATGCCTTATTTAACAGAGATTTTCATTGTATTGATCAGTTATGTGCTCGGGTCGATCCCGTTCGCGCTCATCATCGGCAAGCTCGGCTATCGGGTCGACGTCCGTGAACATGGGAGCGGGAACCTTGGGACGACGAACACGTTCCGTGTGCTCGGCAAACGGGCCGGAACGCTCGTCTTGCTCGGGGATATGGGGAAAGGGCTCGTCGCCGCGCTGCTCCCGCTTTTATTCGGGAGCGACATGAGTCTGCTGTTGGCCGGAATCCCGGCCATCATCGGCCACTCGTACCCGGTGTTTGCAAAGTTCAAAGGGGGCAAGTCGGTCGCGACGAGCGCCGGCGTCTTGTTGGCGGCCTTCCCGTGGTTTTTCCTCGTCGTCGTCACGACGTTCGTCGTGACGCTGCTCGTCTCGAAGATGGTGTCGCTGTCTTCGATGGCGGCGTCCGTCGTCGGACTCGTGACCGTGATCGCGTACGGCATCATTGCGCGAGATTTGTTGCCGCTCATTGTCATCGTGCCGCTCGCCTTGTTCATCATCATCAAGCACCGCTCGAACTGGCAACGCATTCGTTCTGGGACCGAGCCGAAAGTGCCATTGTTTCAAAAGCGAAAATAAGGCGAATACGGAGATGGATCGTTCAATGACCTCCATCTCTCGTGTCCTCGATTCTTAGGAGGCTGGGACATAACTCAGTAGATTTATAACAAAGAGGCCCCCGGGAGCGACTTGTTCGCTCCCGGGGGCCTCTTGTCATTTTTATGGGTTCGTGCACACATTTTGGACTAAACAGATAGGGGCGACCTCTGATAAAGTTAAAGTGACCAAACCATAACTTTGGAGGTGCCCCCATGTACAAAGAGTATACCATGAACCAATTGGTTTTGCCCCTAGATTTAGAAGTCCGTCTCCAGGAAAACGATATCGCCTTCGCCGTCCACGATCTCGTCGAACAGATCCCCGACGAGGCCTTCGAGCCGTTCTGGCGAACGACGGGCTGCCCGGCCTATCATCCGCGCATGATGATGAAGATCGT